>JANNYY010000102.1:0-14809 GCA_031410355.1 Chitinophagaceae bacterium
AGCAGACGAAACAGCATCCGGCTCTGGCTGCCCGGCAACTTGAGCATGAAGTCGAGATAGATGCAAACGGGCTCACCAATGTACCCGGCATTTACGCCATTGGCGATTGCACACCCGGCCAGGCGCTTGCACATGTTGCCAGCAAAGAAGGCATTAATGCAGCCGAACATTTATGCGGCCATCACCCTGAACCGATGGATTACAACAATATACCCGGCTGTACTTATTGCAGTCCCGAAATTGCAAGTGTGGGTTACACCGAAAAAGCGGCCAAAGATGCCGGTTACGAAGTAAAGGTTGGTAAGTTTCCTTTTATGGCCAGCGGAAAAGCCAGCGCAGCAGGCGCCACCGAAGGTTTTGTAAAAGTTATTTACGATGCCAAATACGGCGAGTTTTTAGGCTGCCACATGATTGGTATGAACGTTACCGAAATGATTGCCGAAGCAGTTGTTGCCCGTAAACTGGAAACCACCGCACATGAAATATTAAATGCAGTACACCCTCATCCAACCATGAGCGAAGGCATGAAAGAAGCTACTGCAGTGGCTTATGGCGAGGCAACGGATATATGATAGTCCTGAGCAGCCTGCATTGAGCGGAGTCGAAGTGTTGAAGGATGATGCACAAAGCACTGAGCGAGGTCGAAGTGCGGTTTATGAAACGAGAAATCTCTATTATATTTTAAATCCCATTGTAACGATGGGGTTTTTAATGGGCCATGGTTTTGTGCTGCTATTAAGCTGCGGTGGCGTCGCACTCTTGTACCATATCTTTTTATTCAGCTTTTACCCGGCGGACGAATTACCCGTCATAACATTTTATGTACCTTAGTTAAATAACCTGATATCTGTCAATAAAAATCAAATTATGAAGCTGATATTCTTAATACTCTGTTCTTTGGTATTAGCTACCGGGTATACTCAAAATCTTAAGATTGCCGACTATTTTAAATTAAAGGAAAATGAAGTTCAAAAATTTAAAAGTACCTGGGTAATTGGCAGTGAAAAAAAGATCATAAAAATACCTCCACCAAAACGACCCGAAAATGAGGCTTCTCCAATGGAACCCAATTTAAAAGATACCATCTTTTCAGAATTCAAAGTAATTTATAAGCATACGGAGGTTGATGGCCACAATGTCTTTTATGCAGTGAGTACAGAAGATACATTGAAAGCCGATCCATATATAAGCTCCGGTCATTTCCTATCATCTGCAATGATCTTTAAAAACGGTTCTGTGTTGCTATACCCCGTTTATAAACTATCGCAATTAAAAAAACTAAAGTATTCAGATTTCAAAGCTATAATACCGGCAAGCATTATCAAAACCGACAGTATTGTTTTCAGAGATCAGAAAAAGATGACTACTCTTTATAATTTTCTAATTACATCAATACAAATAGGAAATGTGATTCATAATAAGTGTTTGACTTTTACCATAAAAGAAGACTGGCCGGAAGTCACCTATTTTGCACAAATATGGTTCGATAAAAAATATGGAGTTTTAAAATGGATCCGTACAACAGCCAGAACAGAAACCAGGGTTTTGTGACACAAACCTTCGCCTCGGTTGTATCTTATATACTTGTTCTTTCCACCGCTTTTGCCGCCGCAGGTAGCCAACTGGCCGGCACCTGGTTTATGACTAACGCCGTATCAGCGTCATACAACTTTTGCTCCAATAAAATTTTCGCCTATTTTTGAGCCAGTAAAAATAACCGCCACCCTGTTAAAACACTAACCACCATGGAAGTCATCAATTATTCCGCTGAGCCTTTAAATAAAATTTATGGCTGGCTGCCACACGACCTGCAGGCCGAAAAAGTAATTTTCTTTCCGGATGCCTGCCCCGGAAAATCGCCTTTACCAACCGGCACAGTTGTTTTTACCAAACAGGAAGACTGGAGAAAATTTGCCATTTCTGATTGTGGTTGTGGTATGTTATTGTGCGAAGCCAACGTGACGAAAGAAGATTTCAAAAAAGAAGACTGGGATAATATCTATTATGATATCCAGGCCAACAAAGGAAAACTTGGCGACCTGGGTTCTGGCAATCATTTTTTAGATGCATTGGAATCTTATACCGATGATAAAATTTCTTTTTTAATTCATACCGGTTCACGCAATGAATCAAAATTGGTGGATGACTTGGTTGACCAGCCAAAAAAATTTGACACTAAATTTTATGATGTTTGTGAGTGGGCAAAAGATAACCGATACGCCATATTCAAAATCCTTGAAAAATATTTCGGTCGCCTTAACCTGGTGCTGGACAAAAACCACAATCATTTTGAGCTTACTGATAACGGCGTAATTATTAGAAAGGGTGCTGTAAAAGTAACTCCCGGGGAGCAAACGGTTGTTCCATCAAATATGAACGGAGACGTGGTTTTAATTACAGCTACACAAGAAGTTGAAAATACTTACAACTCTCTTTGCCACGGTACAGGGCGGGTAATGTCGAGGGGCGAAGCAAAAGAATTTGCATCCACTTTTGACTATGATGCTTTGAGAGAAAGAATTTACATCCCCGATATGATAGCGAATGACAATATAAAAACAGATGCACCTTTTTGTTACCGCGACTTAGACAGTTGTTTAGGGCTTATTGATAACTTAATAAAAACAGACAAACGTTTTAGTGTTTTTGCGTACCTGGGGCAAATGTAAGCACTACTACGAGCGGTTGTGGATTAAGATATTTCGTTTCTTCACTAAAACAATTTTATGGGGTTCATCATTTATGGGGTTAAAAAAGCAACCATCGGGCTGGATGAGTTCTTGGTTAAATGCCCCTCCTGCGAAGCAGATAGTTTTGCAGATATTATGATCACCAGTAATTACTACCATATTTATTTTGTGCCCATTTTCCCTTTTGAAAAAGAAGCAAATATAATTTGCCAGAAATGCGGATTAAGAAGATACGATGTGCCATTTAATAAAAGAACTTTTAAAAACTATGACGAGATAAAAGGCAAATTCCGGCATCCGTGGTACACTTATTTTTTTGCAGGGGTTATGACGTTTATAATTTTACTTATAATATTTTTTGCAGGAAAATAACCTTAGTTTCAATCATCAACTCATAATAGTTTCATTTAGACCTGTATAAAAATTTACACAGTTCCCAAACCATAGCTCCCCAGGCTGTATAAGTTTGTTGAATGTTATTTTAGAAATTACCATGATTTCTGAAACAGGGCCGTTCTTTTTATTAAGTCATTGCATGGTTACAATGATGGAATGGTATTTGAAATGATGCTGTAAAAACATTTATTATGGACAGCATCAATAAAAATCAACCCGAAGAAAATCAAAAAGATATTTATGCCGAAGAAACAGTTACAAAAGTAAAAGAGCTTGTAGAGAAAGCGGGTACCTGTTTTTTTTGTACCGATATTAAAACAGGGCAAAGTTTTGCAACCCGTCCTATGGCTGTACAAAAAACAGATGATGAAGGCAACCTGTTTTTTTTAAGTGCAGCAGACAGTAAGCATAATGCAGAAATTGAGAGCGATCCCAGGGTGCAGCTTTTGTTCCAGGGATCGTCTTATGATGGTTTTTTAACCCTGTATGGTAAAGCCAGCATCAGCACTGATAAATCGCTGATAAAAGAATTGTGGACTCCTTTAGTAAAAACATGGTTTACAGAAGGGATTGATGATCCGCGGATAACAGTAATTACTGTTACAGCTACTGAAGGTTATTACTGGGATACAAAACATGGTAAGCTTGTATCATTTGTTAAACAAATTGTTGGCGCAGCTATAGGGAAAACTTTAGATGATTCAATTGAAGGAACAATTACTATGTAAGTGTAAAATCCAAGCAAACAAAGAAGAAAAATCTAAAATATTTCTTGTTGTAACCGGCAAACCAAAACTTCTTCGGTACAACTATTGCCTTGCTGCATAATTATAATCTGGTTGTACACCAACACCAGTAAAAATCATTAATTTCTTTTTCCGTAAGTTATTTATAAGATTCAGCTTTTACCTTTGCATTCTTTCTTAATTATTTAAATAAGTTTTATGAGTAAAGTATGGTTTATAACGGGCTGTTCAACCGGTTTTGGGCGCAATCTTGCAATGGAAGCATTACAACAGGGAAACCAGGTAGCAGTAACAGCACGCAATACTGATGATGTAAAAGATATTGTGGCACAATATCCCGATATTGCAATTTCCATAAAACTTGACGTAACAGATCCTGAACAGGTAACAGCCGCTGTAAAGCAGGCACAGGAAAGGTTTGGCAGGATAGATGTGCTGGTTAATAATGCCGGCATTGGCTATTTTGGCGCCATTGAAGAAAGTGAAGAAGACCAATACCGCCGCATGTTTGAGATCAATTTTTTTGGCCTGGCAAGCGTTACCAATGCGATATTACCCATCATGAGGGCGCAGCGCAGCGGCCATATTGTAAATATTTCCTCCATAGGCGGATTGGTAGCTTTTCCTGGTGTAGGTTTTTATAATGCCACCAAATTTGCTGTAACAGGTTATTCCGAAGCGCTTGCAAAAGAAACTGCAGCATTGGGCATAAAAGTAACGGTGGTAGCGCCAAGTGGTTTTCGTACAGATTGGGCCGGCAGATCGGCCAATAACAGCAAAATTGTAATTGCTGATTACGCTGATACTGCTCATGCAAATCAAAATACCATACGTGGTTATAGCGGCAACCAACCCGGAGACCCTGTACGTGCTGCCAAAGCAATTATTAAAGCGGTAGAGTCAGATAATCCGCCGGTACGTTTGCTTTTAGGTGTGGGCGCTCTTAAAGGCATACGTAACAAGATAACCGAACTGCAATTAGATGTGGATACATGGGAAGAAACCACAGTTTGGGCCGATCATCCAAAGGAGTAAACAATTAAAAATGGAAGCCACGAAAATATTAATTTTCCTTTGTGGGATCTACGCTTTGTCTTTTGCAGTTTTTCATATTTTATTCTGGAAACTTTTTGACTGGAAGAACGATTTAAAAAAAATAAATTTTGTAAACCGTGCTATCATTCAAATAGCAACCCTGAGGCTGATTTATTTCTTCGTTTTTGTAGCAGTTACCTGTTTTTTATTTCCTCATGAATTAAGTGAAACCAAATTTGGAAGGTTTTTCATGGTTGGGCTCTCGCTTTTTTGCCTTGGCAGAACAATTGAACAGTTTATTTTTTTTAGGCTGAATAACAAATGGGTAAATATGCTCACCATTATTTTAATTGCCGGAACAATCTTATTTGCTTTACCGGTATTTATATAAACGTTAAAATTGGTAAATTAGCTTTTATTAAAGAATTGTTGCATGAAAAAAAATTTGCTGTTAATTATTTTAGCGTTTCTGTTTATGCAGCTTTGTAATGCACAGGATAAAAAAAATAAGCTGGATGTGATCATGAAAAAATATCATGATTACAATATGTTTGACGGGGCTGTACTGGTTGCAGAAAACGGCAAAGTGATTTACAAAAGTGCTTTTGGCCTGGCAAACAGGGAATGGCATATTGCAAACACAACGGATACAAAATTTATGATCGGCTCTGTATCTAAATCAATAACCGCACTGCTCATGCTGATCCAGGTTCAAAAAGGATTGGTCAGTCTTGACAAAACTATTTCAGATTACATTCCCGAATACTCCAAAAAAAATGGCAGCAGGATAACCATAAAGCAACTGCTTAGCCATACTTCCGGTTTGCCCAACTACGACATTATCAAAGATTTTTTTCCTGCCATCAGCCGGCAAAATTATACAAGAGAAGATTACATAAAATTATTTATGGATTCTGCACTGGCATTTGAGCCCGGCACTCGTTACTATTACAGCAGTTGGGGTTATTTTACCCTTGGGTACATTATGGAAAAGGTTACCGGAAAATCCTATGCTGAATTAATGAAGGAAGATATTTTTGATAAAATTGGCATGACAAATTCCGGCTCTTATTTTCATACACAGATAGTAAACAAAAGAGCAACAGGTTATGATTATGTGCTGGGAGGTTATTCGAGTTCCGACTTCAGGGACCAGTCAAATACCATGGGCACAGGCGATTTATACTCAACTGTGGAAGATCTTTTTAAACTGCATATAGCTCTCAGTAATAATACACTTTTAAACAAACAACTTACTGCAGAAATGTTTACTCCCGGCATGCGGCCTGCTCAATACGGCTATGGCTGGTTTAATAAGCAATTCAAATACACCCTAACCGACAGTGTGTCCTCAAATTTTCATTTAGGAATGACGGAAGGTTTTCTTTCATTCCTGATTCGTATTCCTGCTACAAACAGCATGGTCGTTATTTTGTGCAACAGTTCCCCTACCGATTTTTTTGGTATTACCGGAAACCTGGTGAAAGTGCTGTACAATAAGCCGGTAGTTATAAAACAGCCGGTACATAAAGCAATGGAAAAAATAATTGCATCGGCAGGTGTAATCAAAGCCGTAGAAGAATATAAAAGGATGAAAAAAGACAGCGCCCATTTTTATATTGACTGGATATCTATGGATAATTTAGGCAACCAGCTTTTTACTTTAAAGCGATACGATGATGCAAGAATTCTTTTTGAAAACAATGCTGCCGAATTTCCTGCAAAGGATCTTGTATTGATAAGCCTGGCAAAAACCTATGAAAAACTGGGCAGAAAAAATGATGCAATCATTTGGTATAAAAAGACCTTAGCTATAAACCCGGGTTATGAAGAAGCAAAGAACAGGCTGAAGGAACTGGAAAGCAGCAAGCCAGACTAACTGATGATGAAAAAGAAATAAAAGTTACTAATTACTACGTAGCTCAGATTTGCTTGTCCTGCCCGAACTAATGTTCAATGAAACTGTTATGTGCCGTTTTTGGTTTGTTCGATAATAAAGTTCCAGGCTTCAATCATTAATGGGTGATTTTCTATTTCTAATTCAGTTAATTCTTTTCCCTCTTGAATTTTAAAATTTATTGTGTCGGTATAATAAGTAGCGATATTATAAACGTGAGTTTTGTCTTTATCAGTAATAAATTCAAGGGTTTCATAAACTGCAGCTGAAGCATTCAAGGCATAAGAACCGAGCTCACTTCCAAAATCATCCATGTCGGGGGTAATTGAATCGATTTGTGGAATTAAGGCTTTTACCTCACTAATATCTGCCGTATTTTCTAATGCTTGTTGGCAAATCTTAATAGCATCCATCAGCAAATTAGCATCTCCCCATCTTTCAACCTCCGTAAACTTTTGATAGTTGAAATACAATTTCTTGCAGATTAAAACAGCGAATTCTAACAGAGGCTGATATGCCTGAGAAGAAGTTTGGCTTTTTAAAAGTTTTGTGTAATCCAGATAATTCATAAAGTTCGATCAATGGCGCATAACAATCATTTACTGCTTACAGCTTATTCCATTTTCAAAACCAAGCAGTTCTTCCTCCTCTTTTTTACTAATGGAAACCCGGTCGCTGCTTTCGGTAACAGCCTGGTTTAATACCTGTTGTTTCAATCTTTTATCCGGTAAAATAAACCGGCCGCTTATATCCCCTGCTGCATCCTGGTTCATGTTAAACATTTTTGCCGGTTTATTGCATGCAAAGTCAAATGCAGAAAAGGGAAAGTTCTTAATGTCTTTGTTGGCCGTTGTTTTAAAATAAATCTTTTTATTGCTGATGTCATACACAATGCTCCATTTTGTATAACTTCCCTGCGCTACTTTATCAAGAATTGAAAATGAAAAATCGGTAACCGGCATATCAATATTGGTTTCATTGAATTTTTTAACCATGCCACAGACTTTTACAAAACGGTCAAGCGAATTGTTGTTCAATGTAATTTGCGATTGCTTTTCTATGATGGGTTTTGCTGTTTGTACTGACGAAGCATACGTATCATTTGTTAACACCGGGAAAGGAAGTTCTTTATCTTTATGAACGATCATTATGCCATTTAAAAATTCTATTGTAGCCACATTACCGCCTGCATCGGCAAGCAGGTAATGCAGCGGTGCGGCTTTATCGCTGATACGTATTTTTGCATCGGAGCTTATTACTTCTGCGGTGGTTGCAGCATTGTCGAGTTGGTATTGTATCCATTGCAAAACACCCATGGCAGGCCTTGCATCGTCGGCAGGATACTTAGTTCCATCAAGCCACATCAGTTCAACAACAAGCCCTTTCTCATTCATGCCACCTGTGGGAAATTCCTTACCGTATTGATTAAAAGTTATGCTGCCGTATTTAGATACCCAACTGATGGTTGCAGCATTGCCGGCTTTCATAGAAGTTTTAAACAGCCCACGCTGGTTGGTATTTACAATACCTGCACCGGTTATCCAATCATAATTACGGCCAAAAACGATCTGGCCGTTTTTGTTAAGGCAGAAGGTGGTACAGGCAAAAATACCTTTCCCGAAAAAGCAAAGAAAAAAAAGCAATACTATCCTTTTCATAAAAAATCTTTCTACAAGCTAATTAATTCATGCAAATAAAAGAACCTGAAAAGGATGAATGGCGCTGAAAATTTAATGGATCGCTTTAAAGTAAATTTGTATTTTAGTAACCCATTTGGCAACTCACCAATTATTAACTGAACAAAATTTTATCATTATGAAACTTATGAGATCTTCCTGCATTTTATTATTATCTGCATTCTTTTTATTTTCCTGCAATAACAGCAGTGAAGAAAAAAAGGCCGAAACAAAAGCACCCAAATTAAAAGAAGAAAACATTAGCTATAAAATTGACAGCCTTACCATGGATGGCTATGTAGTTTATGATGAAAACATAGAAGGTAAACGCCCGGCGGTACTGGTTGTACACGAATGGTGGGGCTTAAATGAGTATGCCAAAAAGCGTGCAAGGCAACTTGCCGGACTTGGCTACATTGCCATGGCTGTGGATATGTATGGTAATGGCCGCCGTGCGGATAATCCTGGAGACGCAGGTAAATTAGCTATGCCTTTTTACCAAAACCCTGCGATGGCAAAAACCCATTTTGATGCGGCGCTTGCTAAACTTATAGCTTACCCACAGGTTGATACTGCAAATATTGCCGGTATTGGATATTGTTTTGGTGGAGGCATGTTGCTAAACTTAGTACGAATGGGGGAAGGATTGAAAGGCATCGTAAGTTTTCATGGCAGTTTGCTTGGTACGCCTGCAGATAAAAATTTATTGAAATCGAAAATACTGGTTTGCCATGGAGAAGCTGATAGTTTTGTACCGCCAACTGAAGTGGCTGCTTTTAAAAAACAAATGGATTCCATAGGCGCTGACTATATTTTTAAAACTTACCCCGGCGCTACACATGCATTCACCAATCCCGATGCCACTACACTTGGCAAGAAATTCAATATGTCCATTACTTACAATGCTGCTGCCGATACAGCATCATGGAATGAGATGAAACTGTTTTTTTCAACATTGTTTAAATAATGAGATTGATATATTTTTAAGATGGCTGTTAAAAAATCAGTAAAGCCGGATAAATTAAAAGCAAATGTTGCAAAGGAAGCTAAAACATCCCCGCCAGCAACGGTTACCGCAAAACAATTTATTGAAAAATTAAAAAATTTTCAATCAGATACGGAACTCAAAAAAATACAACGGTATTTTAAAACAGGCAAAGGCGAATACGGCGAAGGCGATAAATTTATGGGTGTTAAAATGGGGCAGTTATTTACACTTGCTAAAGAGTTTGCCAATATGCCTATTGCCGAAATTGAGAAGCTGCTCGAAAGCCCCGTTCATGAAATAAGGGCCGGTGCAGTAAGCATCATGGATAAGGCATCACGCAATAAAAAAATTACTGAAAGCAGGCTGAAAGAATTTTACGAACTGTACATGCGGCGCCACGACAGAATAAATAACTGGGACCTGGTTGACCTGGGTTGCCTGTACATGACGGGGTTTTATCTTTTTGATAAGCCACGGCAGGTTCTTTATAAATTAGCAAGATCAAAAAATATCTGGGAGCACCGCACGGCCATTCTCAGCACCTGTTATTTTATCAGGAAGGGTGAGGTTGATGATACCTTTAAAATTGCTGAACTGCTTGTACATGATACCGAAGACCTGGTACATAAAGCTACCGGCTGGATGCTGCGTTTTGCAGGAGACAAAGACCGGAAAAGATTGTTACTTTTTTTAGATAAACACGCTGCTGATATGCCCCGCACTTTACTGAGGTATACAATTGAAAAACTGGATAAAAAACTTAAGCAATATTATATGGATATGAAAAAGGCCGGCGAAAGATTAAATTTGTTTCTTTACCGGATAAAATCAAAAACATGCAACAATTGAATAGTATAGATGATGTTATTGAAGTTTTGGGAAATATTATCCGGGAGGCCGAAGATAACAATGATACCTCCGGCTACTTTGCAGCGCTGTACCGCAAAGTAACTATAAAGGTAAAAGAGGGCATTACAAACAACCAGTTTGAAGATGGCCCCCGCATGGAACAACTGGATATAATTTTTGCCAGCCGCTACATTGATGCTTATTATGCCTGGAAAAAAAATGAGCCGGTATCCATATTCTGGAAAAAAACTTTTGAAATCTCATCATTTTACTGGCCTGTTGTACTGCATCATTTACTAATGGGTATGAATGCACATATCAACCTTGACCTGGGAATTGCGGCTGCTGAAGTTTCAAAAAATAAAAATCTTAATGAGCTGCAAAACGATTTTAATAAGATCAATGAAATTTTATCGTCGCTTGTATTAGAAGTACAAAACGGCCTGGTAAAAATATGGCCAACGCTGCAATGGATATTACAAAAGACGAAGGGCGTGAATGATTTCATGGTTGACTTCAGTATGCAGTTATGCCGGGATGGTGCCTGGAAATTTGCTCAAAGCCTGGCTGCAAATCCCAACCCCGATATGGATAAAATAATTACCGAAAGAGATATTGATGTGTCGAAAAAAATAAACATACTTAACAAAGGACGTATGATACCCAAATTGATCTTTGGTATCATACGCATTGGTGAGCGTGGTACAGTAAAACAAAAAATTGGAAATCTTAAATAATATCATTGCAGGGATATTGTAATTGAGATGCAAAAGGCTGTAGCCCATAATCTCCTTTCTCAAATAATTTCCGTTACTTTATTATTTATGAAATCAATCCTCAGCATATTTTTATCCTGTTTAACTGCTATTTGTTTTTCACAAACGGTAATTCCACCTCAAATTTCGGACAGCGGAAAAGTTGAATTTAAAAAACAAGCTGCTGCCGAAAAACCTGACTATTCAGCAGCATACCGCATATTAAAAAACCAGGTAAAGCAGCACCTCAATAATGCAGAGCTGCATTATTTTTTGGGTTATGCAATTGACCGGATGAATGCATTTGACGGTAACGTTATGTTGCAAATTGAAAAAGAAAAAACGCTGCAAGCCAGTGAGCAGTTTGAGATGGTTAATAAACTTGAACCCAGGTACAAGTCGGAAATAATAGTTTTAGATCCTTATTCAAAGCTCAGTTCAATATGGGGCAGCCTTGCACAGGCATACCTTGTCAAAAACCTGGAAGACTCTGCCAGGTGGGCTTTTAAGGAAGGTAAAATAAAAGGTGGTTTTATTGAACCTGTTCTGCATTATAACCGGCAACTGTTAAACAGTTGTTCAAATAATGCCATCCTGGTAACCAATGGCGATGATATTACTATTCCTGCATGGTATTTACAGGTGGTGGAAAATTTCAGAACTGATATTACAATTGTGGATGCCAACTTAATTAATACAAACTGGTATCCTAAGTATTTAAAGAAGCAAAGGCAGCTTGATATCAGCTATACCGACCAGGAAATTGACAATATAGATTATGTGGAATTTAAAACCCGTTACATAACCATTGTCAATCCCAATGACAGCATACAAAAATTTACCTGGCAACTGAAACCAACTTACTTAGAGAAATATATTTTAAAAGGCGACAGGATCTTACTTAATATTTTAAAGCGAAATTTATTTAAAAGACCCGTTTATTTCAACGCCAATTCCGACTCTGCCTGGAATTTATTTTTAAGTGCCTATTTACAAGATGAAGGTTTGGTAAATAAGATCAGGTTAAAAGAGATTGACCGTAAAGAAACATCCGACAGTATTTCTGTACATTTTTCTAATTACAGTATTGAAGATCTTACGGCCGCAGAAATCAATAAATCGCAAAACGCCATACTGCTTCTTAACAATTACCGATGGGCTTATTACAACAATATTGCACGGTTGTTATTTTACAAGCAGAAGCCCAAAGCCAGGGTTTTAAAAAATGAAATGGAACTCAAATTCAATTTAACCAAACTCCCTTATGCATTTGACGGTGCGTCAGATTATTTCAAACAATTATTTTCGGAAATTGATTAAGATTAAATTTATAAACTTTATTTAGTTTGAATACCAAAAAAGCATACGATAACTGGTCATCACAATACGATACCAATATTAACAGAACCAGGGACCTGGAGGCATTGGCTTTACAGCAAACGCTGTCGGGCATCGCATTTGACAGTTGTCTTGAAATTGGCTGTGGTACAGGTAAAAATACAATATGGCTCATCAGCAAAGCAAAAGAAATAACAGCCGTTGACCTGTCGGATGAAATGCTTTTAAAGGCAAAAGAAAAAATAAATTCTGACAAAGTAAATTTTTTACAGGCTGATATTCTGGAAGAATGGAATTTTGTAACCAAAAGATACGACCTCATAAGTTTCAGCCTGGTATTGGAACATATCCAAAATCTGGAGCCGGTATTTTTTAAAGCTTCAGAAGCAGTTGCAACTGGCGGGTACATGTATATTGGCGAACTGCATCCGTTTAAACAATATAGCGGCACTAAGGCCAGGTTTACAACCGATGAAGGCGAGCAGGTAGTTACCTGTTTCAATCATCACATTTCAGACTTTGTTCAGGCTGCAAAAAAATATGGTTTTGATGTAGCGGGTGTTAACGAATATTTTGATGATGATGATCGTACTGCAATTCCAAGGATATTAACCATCCTTTTTAAAAAAAATTAAGTGCCCAAATAAACCGTTTGCATTTAATATTGTTTCTTATTACATTTAATAAAGAAATTATGAAACAACTGCCCTTAATTTTCATCCTGCTGTTCACTTTAACAGGAAGCTTTGCCCAAACTTCTTATTACAAAGGCGAATGGACCACAAAAAATAAATGCGATCTTTTTACCGGCATTTTTAAAATTGACATAAAAAAAGACGGCACGGCCAATGCCGAACTGTTGTGGATTTACCAGGCAACAGACAGCAGTAACCAGGAACTGGTTAATTTGTACAAAGGCAAAAAAGGCAAATCTGGAATTGAATATGCAACCGGGAATTTTTCTGCGAATACGAATGATCTTTATTTTGAAGGAAAAGAAAAAGATGACCCAAACGTTATACTCGGCGTTGATAAATACCATCTAAAACTTGCAGCTAACAAACAGGCAATTTATGGTTATACTGAAACAGGAGGAACCAATCAAGGTTTACTGTACGCTGCTAAAATGAATGAAGCAACCGGTAAAAAAGAATTTTTGACTGCGAAAGCTAAAGTTAAAAAGTAATAACCTTCATTGAATTATTCAGGTTGGGGATGTTCATGCTGAAACCCGTATACAAAAATTTTAACGGAAAAGATTTAACTGCGTTTAAAAAAATTACCTGTGCCTGCTACGTAAATATTTTTCGTGTACAACAGCACTCATCGGTTTATCATATACTTTACTCTCAACCCAACTGATAATATCCAGGTAAGAAAACACCCTGGTTTCATACCTGTTTTTTTCAAACTGCTTAATTTTTTGTAATAATATTTTTAACCCGGGTTTTAATTTTGCAGCCGATTCATACACATTGTTACGCAGAAATTTAAACATCTCTTCCTCTACTACCGTAAGGTTTTCCATACGCGACATGAAGCGAAACACAGATTTAATGAGCGATTCAATAATCGCATCATTACCCAGTTCAAAATGCGCCATCAGGTGTACCAGGCGGGCATAACATTGCAGGTCAATACGCATATCAACGGGGCCGTTTATAATTTTCTGCAACTGGTCAACCGACTCTTCATAATTTCCATTACCAAAATACAGCAAAGCTGTTTTGTATTGAATTACCAGCACCCGGTGCCTGTCAATATACATTTGAAATTCATCGAGTCCTTTTTCAATCGCTGGTACCAGTTTTACACCTTCGCCAAAGGTACCTTTCATTAAATGCTGATTAATTTTGGCACTCGTTAAATATACAAAAGCCTGCATCCTGAAATTATCGTGCTGCATGGCAGGTTTTGAAAAGGTAAATCTTTCAAACCTGGAAAGATAATTATCGAATTGTTTAAAATTTCTCAGATCAAAATTGGCCGTCAACAGGTTGTGCATGCCTTTAATGTAATGACCCGTTTCAACCGTTATCATCATTGGTTCCCTGTTAAAAAGCTCTACCCATTTTACACTATACCGGTAGTACATTAAAAAATCCTGCCTGATAAAGGCATACCAGCAATAACTTTGATAAAGGTATAAAAGCTGGTAAAACCCTTTAACATTTTTCGTATCAATCTGGAGGTTTTGTTTAAAAAATTCCCTCACACCCCGCTCATCTTTTACATTGCGGGCATGCCCATGCTTTACATACCATTGATACAACTGTAAAGCTAAATTTGATAAAGCTGTAATTTCATTCCGCTGTGTATTAACATAATTTGCCTCTGCCGTTAGCTTATCTGCAGCATCCTGCCCGCTACGGGTAATATGTAAGGTTTCAATTTTCTTTTCAAGCGATATAACCTGTATTAAAAAACTTTCCTGGTGAT
>JANNYY010000103.1:0-7957 GCA_031410355.1 Chitinophagaceae bacterium
GGAAAATAATAGTAAATATTTTACGGTAGAAAAATCAAGTGACGGAATAAACTATAATTTTTTAGGGAAATTAAATGGCGCCGGTAATTCCTCAGTTACCCGTAATTACCAGTTGCCTGATCATACTCCCTTCAATGGTACTAATTTTTATCGCCTGTCACAAACGGATATGGATGGTAATGCGCATAATTACGGGATAAAAAGCGTTAACTATAAAGCCAGCAGCAGTTTTACAGCAAATATTGTTAATAATGGACAGGGACAAATCAGCGTTGCAGTTAAAACGGCTATGCCTGCTGCTATCTATCTTAAGGTTGTTGATTTACTGGGCAAAGAAATTTTGAGCGAATCTTTTTCTGTAAACAGCGGCGGAGCAGTAAAAAATCTACATTTAAATCCAGGGGTTTATATAATGGTATTAATTAATGATGGTGGAGAGCGAATCAGTAATAAGGTAGTTGTGCAATAACCATCATTTACGCAGTCCAATATTCTAAAGGGATGATATTTTTATCCCGTGAAAAACAGTGAAATCCGTCCAATGAAAACTAGTATACCCATACTTATTGTTTTGCTGTTATTTTTTAACGCAACTGAGGCGCAGGTATTAAGGGCCTTTACAGCCAGGTATTATAACCCGTCTGTAAGGGGGAATATTGTGTATGTATCAAACAGTATCGTCTCTTCTGCCGGTTTTGGGCCGGGTGTTCCGGGTACGGGGGAAGTGCCGCCGTCAGGTTCATCAGTTAACGGGGGGGCAGGAATTAATATTGATGTTGATAATCCCTTACCCGCAACACTTTACAGTTTTGGCAGTACCTGGAAATATTTAGATAACAATACCCGCCCGGCCAATTGGGAAACCGTTGCCTATAATGACGTTGCGTGGGCATCAAATGTTGGTAAATTTGGTTATAATGCAAGCCAGGCTACCTGCATTGCTTCGGGATGTTTACCTATTTGTACACCATTAGCGGGTTGTTCAAAATATATTTCCACGTATTTTAGAAAAGTTGTAAATATAAATACCACCCTTTACGATACAATCAGGTTAAACCTGAAGCGGGATGATGGTGTGGTGATTTACGTGAACGGAACAGAAGTAGACCGTAATAATATGCCAACAGGTGCAATAGCTCACGGCACTAAAGCTTCAGTAAATGTAGTTGTGGGCGCTGCAGAAAATTACACAGTCAATCTTGTCAAATCATTATTTATAAACGGCAATAACACAATTGCGGTTGAGGTTCATACGCAGACGGATAAAGCTCCTGATATGTCTTTTGATATGGAGATACAGGGAATAAGCGATAACGGAACTTACAATTCCTCTACATCTGATCTAAGCCTTCCAACCTGCTCCTCTGTGCTTTTTGCCGGGTTGTATTGGGGTGCAGGCGAAGGATCCGGGGCTGGTAACACTGCCTGGATCACAGGTAATACCACCTGTAAGTTTAAAATACCGGGGGCGAGTGCTTATACAACCGTTACCTCCTCTCAAAATGATTACTGGAATTCTACACTGATTGCTGGTTATGCCCATACCGGTTACCAGTGTTTTGCGAATGTAACTTCATTGCTAAATACCTCAGGTTTTAATGGAACTTATGCTGTTGGCAATGTACTTTCACCTTTAGGTAAATCGGATGCTTATGGTGGATGGACAATGGTAGTTGTGTATGCCAACGCATCGCAGCCACCACAAAATTTAACCGTGTTCGACGGCTGCGCTGCCATTAAAAGCGGAAATGCGCCGGTGGATGTTGCCATTAACGGGTTCCTCACGCCTGCTGCAGGCCCGGTAAGTTGCGAGTTAGGCGCCGTTGTTTACGATGGTGACCGTACATCAAAAGATTCTTTTTTATTTAAACAAAATGGTGCCGTAGCTTTTTATAATTTAACGCCCAATGCGATGGCCAACCTGAATGATATGTGGAGCAGCGTTATCTCTTATAAAGGTTCTGTTGTAACAACCCGTAATCCTGCTTTCAACAATACTTTGGGTTACGATGCCAGTATACTGGTACTGCCAAATACCTCTAATTTACAATTGGGTAACAGTAAAACTTCTGCCACAGTAAGATTTGCTTCACCTTCTGAAAATTATATTACGCAGGTTTTAACCACTGCTATCTCGCAATATAATCCCACGTTTGCCTTTGATAAGAACTCAACCGATATTAACGGTGGCTCATTGGTGCCTGGAGATAGTCTTCGTTACCTGATGAATTTTACAAATGGAGGAAATGATTCAAGTACCAATACCGTAATCATTGACAACCTGCCGGCCGGCACAACATATAAAACCGGCAGTTTAAAAATAAATGGCACCAGTAAAACCGATGGGTTGGGCGATGACCAGGCCGAATATGATTTTTCCAATAACCGGGTCATCTTTCGCGTTGGAGTTGGTGCTAACTCATCAACCGGTGGCAAGTTTGGGCCGGGCGCCGGGGGTACCGTACAGTTTGATGTGGTAACCGCTTCTTCGTGCCATTTAGTAAGTTGCCTGGGATCAATACGAAACAGTGCAAAAATAACTTATGCGGGAAAAACATCATTGGCTTCTTTATATGATTCCAGCGGGGTTAATACGGCGGGTTGTATCACGCAGGGGCCAGTCATCAATGCGCTTTCGGGTGCGTGTTTTACGCCAAAAGATACATTGCTTGTAGTGCGTTGCCCGGTTTTGAGTATTACAATTCCATGGTCAAAATATGCAGGTTATACTTTCTATTCGGCCATGCCATTTATTCCCGGAAACATTTATAACCAATATACACCTGTAAGTTCTTCGGGCGTTTATTGGGCCTATTATACCAACGGCGCAGGCTGTTCAGATACTGCAAGAATTCAAATAATCATTACCACCTGCCCTGATATTGATGATGATGATGATGGCATACCCGATTATGTGGAGTTCAATGATCCGCTGGCACTACAGGATCACAACAGTAATGGAATTCCTAACTGGAACGACCCTGCCTATCCAGGTTTTATAGACAATAACAGCGATGGTTTTAATGATAATTTTGATTGGGGAGCCGATTCGGATAATGATGGCATACCCAATTTCCAGGACACCAATTTTTGGACAGGATGGCTGGATACGGATGCCGATGGTGTAAATGATAAGTCGGATAAGGACCTTGATGGTATTCCCAATCAATACGACCTGGACAGTGATAATGACGGCATACCTGATGTGGTGGAATCGTATGGAGTAGATACTAATGGCGATGGTAAAATAGATAATTACACCGAAACTGATTTTGATGGGCTGTCTCAAAATGTTGATGCTAACAATACAGGTGTAGCCGGCTCGGGACTTGGTTTGGGTGCACCCGATTTTGATGGAGATGGTATTGCCAATTATCTGGATACAGATAGTGATAATGACGGAATACCAGATATTATTGAAGCAGAGGGAGCAGATACAAACAATAGTGGTACTGCGGATAGTTTTACAGATGGAAACGGCGATGGGATAACTGATAATTATATTTTGGCAACAGCACTTTTAAAAACCGGTACCGATCTTTCGCCTGTTGATGGGCGGGCAGACAGTTATCCCAATAAAAATAAAGACCGCGATTTTATGCCCAATGCCTATGACCTGGATAGTGATGCAGATGGAATAGTTGATGTAATTGAAGCAGGTTTCCCCGATGCAGATTTTAATGGAAGGGTTGATGGCGCCCTGGGTACCAACGGCTGGGCAACAGTTATTTCATCGTTGCCGGCATTGGGATTACGGTTCACAGATTCCGATCCTTATCCTGATTACCTGGACATTGATTCGGACGATGACGGAATTCCTGATAATATTGAAGGACAATCCACAGCCAGCTATAAATTACCGGCAACTGCCGATGCCGATGGCGATGGCCTGGCAACCATTTACGACAATTTTGTGGGCTTTGGCGGATCTGGCATTTATGTTTACGATCATGATGCGGATGGTACACCCGATTACCGGGATAGTGATAGTGATGCAGACGGCCTGGCAGATATTGTGGAAGGAAATGATTTTAACCTGAACGGAGAAGCAGATGATATTGTTAGCCTTACCGGGCTGGATACCGATGGTGACGGTTTAGATAACCGTTTTGACTCACTAAACTCAGTTACCAATATTAAAGGTACTTCTTACAGGATGGGTACCAACGGCTCATTCACGGGTGATGCTACGCCGGGTTCAAGAACAACAGTGCAAAGAACAATGCTTGTACAGTCAGACAGGGATTGGCGTTTTGTAGGTTTGGTGTTACCAGTTCAGTTCCTGAGTTTTACCGGATCACCAAACAATAATTATGTGTTGTTAGGCTGGACGATTATTGCGGATAAAGAAGTTGACCGCTTTGAAATAGAACGCAGCATCAATAACAGTAACTATACTAAAACAATAACTGTAACGCAACCGGTATTGCTGCAGGTAAAGCAGGGTTTTTCTGCAACTGATGATATAACAAATATAAGCAGCGATATTATTTATTACCGGCTAAAAGTAATTGGTAAAGATGGATCAATAAAGTACAGCAACATACTGGTGGTTAGAAAAAATGTAAATAATTTGGATATCAGTATTACACCTAATCCTGCTAATAATTATGTAGCTATAAAATTTTACAGCGAAAAAAATACCGAAGCAACAATATGGCTTTATGATTGTAACGGTAAAATAATTTTAAATATTAAACAAAAAGTATTTAAAGGAAACAACAATATTCAGCTCAACAGTCTTAATATGTACGGCAATGCAGTTTACGATCTAAAAATACAGGTAAATGAAAATACAATTGCAAGAAAAATAGTTATAAGAAATTAAATGCCATAACCCCCAATTAAAATTAAGCCCCTTCTTTAAACCGGAGGGGCTTTTTTAGGCTACATTTGTTGCCATGTACACACATAAAAAATCACTGGGCCAGCATTTTTTAAAAGATGAACAGGTTATTAAAAAGATCATGGAGGTTTTACAGGAAGATATTTTTGATAACCTGTTAGAAGTAGGCCCCGGTGCCGGTGCTTTAACCAAACACTTAATGCTATTGCCCCACATAAACTTTAAAGCAGTGGAACTGGATGAAGAAAAAGTAGTTTATCTCTCACAAAAATATCCTGCAATAAAAGATAAAATTATTCACCAGAGTTTTTTGGATATGGATAAGCCTTTTGATGAACCTTTTACCGTGATCGGTAATTTCCCCTACAATATTTCTACACAAATTTTATTTAAAATACTTGAATGGAAAGATGATGTGCCCTGCATTATTGGTATGTTTCAAAAAGAAGTGGCACAAAGGGCTGCATCAAAAGAAGGAAGCAAAGTGTATGGTGTACTAAGTGTATTAATGCAGGCTTATTACGAAATTGAGTATTTGTTTGATGTAAGCAACGAATGTTTTGATCCGCCGCCAAAAGTGCAGAGTGGTGTTATACGCATGAAAAGAAAAACAACTGCATTGAATTACAAAAGTGAACGGGCATTTTGGGTATTGGTAAAAACGGCTTTTAACCAGCGCCGAAAAACCATGCGTAATGCCGTAAAAAGTTTATTTACCGCCGAAGTTCTGCAGGATGAAATTTTTTTAAAACGTGCCGAGGCATTGAGTGTTGAAGACTTTGCTGCATTAACTTTCAGGATGCAGTAGTAAAAACGATCAATTAAAACAGGCCATGCTTTTTGTTAACCACAGGTGCAGCTTTTTAACGTCAAATAGAATCTTTAATTTTACTTACGTAAACTTTTAATTGAGACAACTATGAAAATGAATCTGCTACCCGGCTTACATTTTATTTGTATAATATTCTTTGCAGCATCCTGTCATACACCCCGCTACATTTACAGTCCTGCGGCACTTAATGTGCCTGTGCTTACTCAAAAAGGCGATAGCAAGTTGGGTGCTGTTTACGCTACCAACGCTGTGGGCCAGGAAAAGAAAGATGGCGCAGAAATAGATAACCGGAGCCGGGGGTTCGACTTGCAGGGTGCTGTTGCCATCACTAATAATTTTGCTGTACAGGCCAATCATTTTTACCGTTGGGAAAAAACCGAAGGTGGGCCAGATAGTTTGATTTTAAAATACAAAAGAAACCTTACCGAAATTGGGCTGGGTTATTATTTGCCGGTTAATGATGATAAGACGGTCTTTTTCCAGGTTTTTGCCGGTACGGGTTTGGGCAAATTCAGCTTTACTGATATTAATAAATCAGGAAGTTATTATCACCAGGCAAACATCACCAAAATTTACCTGCAGCCTGCTATGCTTTTTAAAAGTAAAGGCAGCTTCACCACATCCATTGCTCTAAGATTTAGCAGTATAAATTACAGCAAAATAAAAACTAATTATTCGGCAAGCCAGTTAAGCGATTATTACCTGGATAATTTAAGCGGCAGGGCAAAATGGTTTTTTGAACCGGCAACGGTAAGCAGTTTTGGGTTTAAAAATATACCGGGCTTAAGATTTGAAGTTCAGGGCGGGTTATCTTTTTTAATGGCAAGAAATTATGTTGATTACCGTAAATTTAATTTTTCAATAGGCACCTGGGTTGATGTTGGGGCTTTGTTTGGCAAAAACAAATAGCAACCCTTTCATTTCTGTTATTATTTTTTCCAGTCTTTAATCAGTAATTTTACAATTCGATTGTATTGCTTATTTCCCGCAGGGAAAGCAACAAAAAATAATTGCTGATTCATTATGTCTTTTACACTTCAAAATAAAGTACGTATTGTAACTGCTGCTGCCTTGTTCGACGGGCATGATGCTGCCATCAATATTATGCGACGGATTATGCAAGCCAAGGGTGCCGAAATTATTCACCTTGGTCATAACAGGAGCGTGCATGAAATAGTGGAATGTGCCATTGAGGAAGATGTGCAGGGCATTGCCATTACCAGTTACCAGGGCGGCCATGTGGAGTTTTTTAAATACATGAAAGATCTCCTGAATGAAAACGGCTGCGGGCATATAAAAATATTTGGTGGGGGCGGTGGCACCATCCTCCCTTCAGAAATTGATGAATTACACCAATACGGCATTACAAGAATTTACAGTCCTGATGACGGCAGGCATATGGGGTTGGAAGGCATGATTGAAGATGTGGTACATTGCTGTGACTACCCATTAAATGGAAGCGGCGATTACAAAACAGCCATGACTTTAGGTGAAGTAAACGACGTTAGAAAAATTGCCAGACAGATCACTAATGTAGAAAATGGTGTAGTTGTAACTGATAATGCTAATCCGCCAACAGGAAAGCGGAGTCCGGTTTTAGGCATAACTGGAACCGGCGGCGCAGGAAAAAGTAGTGTTACAGATGAAATTGTAAGAAGATTTCTCAATACTTATTTAGATAAAACCATCGCCGTAATTTCTGTTGATCCATCAAAGAAAAAAACCGGCGGTGCTTTACTGGGCGACAGGATACGGATGAACTCCATCTCTTCTCCACGGGCTTACATGCGCAGCCTTGCCACACGTGAAAGTGATAAAGCATTAAGCGAATATGTGCAGGAAGCCATTGACATCTGCAAAGCAGCAGCCTACGATTTTATAATTTTAGAAAGCGCCGGAGTAGGACAAAGTGATGCTTCTATTTTAGATTATGTAGATGTAAGTATGTATGTGATGACACCAGAATATGGTGCAGCATCGCAACTGGAAAAAATAAATATGCTTGATTATGCAGATGTTGTTTGTGTAAATAAATTTGATAAAGCCGGAGCATTGGATGCCCTGCATGACGTACGCAAGCAATACAAACGTAATCACCAGTTATGGACAGCAAAGGATGAGGAATTACCAATCATCGGCACCATTGCCGCACAGTTTAACGATGCCGGTGTAAATGAATTGTTTGAAAGGCTGATGGAAAAAGTAGCAGAGAAATGTGGCGTAAAATTCAGCGGCGATATAAAACATCATGCACATACAAAAGATACATTCAGCCAGTC
>JANNYY010000104.1:0-3776 GCA_031410355.1 Chitinophagaceae bacterium
AAGCAGATGATCCATGTTAACAATTTTTCACTGGGCAACAGCCTTGATATGCGTAAGTATGGAGCTGGTGTATATTTGTTAAAGATTGTAGATAAAGATGGCAATTCAGAGATATTATAAGTTGTGAAACACTAAGAATAAAAGAAAAACACACGAATTTCGATAACCAAGCACAAATAAGAGATGCCCCCCGCCTTAACCGGGGGGCTCTTTTTTTAAATAGCTTTTATATTTTTAGGGTCATATAGTGTTGATAACCAGCTTTGTGTAATATATATATTTTTAATTAAAAAAAACTTTAGAAAATAATTAGGAAATATCATAACTCTTCCCATATATTTGTATCCCCTAACAATAGTAGTTTTACTGACTTTCACGTGTTTTCTCCCTTAATTTAAAGAGGTTGGTTGCGTATTTATGTAGCATCAACAAAATTTTATCAAAAATAATCGTTTTCGTATCAGGAATTTATTTGTCCGTACTGAAATAAATTACCGATGCGTAAGCAACAGTTTATAGTAATATTTTTAAAATCTATCCAATATTCTTTTATTTTTTGAAAGACCAGACGCTTAATTGAATCCTGGAAACAGGTATTTATAACTCTGAAGAAAATAAGATGAATAAAAATTCTACCCACAAGGGAACAGGAAGCTTTGTATCAAAGATTTCAAATTCCATTAAATTAGTTATTGCCTTAACGGCGGTATTTATTGCTGTAGGTAATAATGTTATAGCACAAAAAACGGGCGCACCCACCCGAACCAATTTTCCCATTAAAAATAATCCACTCAAGGTTAAAACTGTTAAGGATTCAGTGGTTGAACTTTTAATTATTGATTCAACAACAGCAATTAATACTTTGAATCAAAAAAATAATTTTGCTTCTATTGGTGATTATGTTTGGATTGATAATAATATAAATGGTATTCAGGATGCAGGGGAACCAGGCTTGCCTAACGTGGAAGTGGTTTTGTATGATTCAGTATTAAATATTGTAGATTCTAAATACACTGATGATTCAGGTTATTATCATTTCAACAGAATTCCTGTACCTGCAACGGGGCATAAAACTTTTATTGCCGGCTTTAATAATATCCCCCCGGGATATGCCTATACAAATCTCGTAACAGATAGTTTAAAGCAGTGTTTAAATAGTAAATCTGATACCATTTCAGGACGAACCAAGCCATTTTCCTTAGTTGCAGGGCAAGTACTGAGCAATATAGATGGTGGTGTAAAAAGGGCTCCGGGTGTTGTCCTCCCATTAATCATTAACCAGTTCAACGGTAATTATTCTGATGGGTTTATTCAATTAGGATGGAGCACTTATTCAGAAATAAATATCGATCATTTTGATGTTGAACGCAGCAGTGATGGTATTGATTTTCGCCAAATTGGAAAGACAAATGCTATTAACGGCGAACTTACAAGTAATAACAATTATTCCTTTTTGGATATTACAGCACAACGTGGCAGTATGTATTATCGCCTTGCAATGGTTGATATGAATGGCAATTATATTTACAGTAAAACGATAATGGTTGCTGTTGATATAAAGGGTATTAGTGTAATGATCGTGTATCCAAATCCTTTCAGCAAGCGGGTGCAAATAAGGGTAAATTGTGATAAGGCTGAAAAAGTTGCCATAAATATTATTAACAGCAACGGTAATTTAATGAGTACCCAACCTGCTCAAACACAGGTGGGTGATAATAATATTGTTATTACCAAGGTAGATGCTTTGCCGGCCGGCATCTATTTTATAGAAGTAGTAAGCAGCACAAGAAGTTTAAAAACCAAAGTGATGAAACTTAATTAATTTTCTTTCTTACCTCTGATCATCATAAAACCTTACTGCATGGTAAGGTTTTTTTTATGCATACGCTTTTAATGATTCAAGCAGCTCATCAGCAGATTTGTGAACGCCAAAAATTGATTTTAATTTATCTATTATGCCTTCTACCAAAGCATCGGGGCAGCTTGCACCACTGGTCATTAAAATTTTTACAGGCTTTTTCAATGGCAAAAAACCTTCCGTTAATTTTTCCGTTTTAGTATGTAAATCATAATGCAGGATTGAATTATCAGAAATTATTTTTTCTTCAGCATTGATAAAATAAGTGGGCAACTTTGCCTCACATAATTCAACCAGGTGAGAAGTGTTGCTGCTGTTGTATCCGCCAACAACAATTGCCAGGTCTGCTTCGGTTTCAAGCAAGCCATAAACAGCCGACTGGTTATCGTTGGTGGCATAACATAAAGTATCCCTGGTATCAGCAAAACGTTCTTCAATTGTGTTGTCATCCAGGTTATATTTTGTGAGCATTACCTGTTTTAAAAAGTCCGAAATTTCCTGGGTATCGCTGGCCAGCATAGTAGTTTGATTTACTACACCAATACGTTCCAGGTCTTTTGTAACATCAAAACCGGCAGAAAACTTACCAGTAAATTCATTGCTAAACTGATCAGATGCTTTTTCACCTGTTATATATTTACTTAACGCTATCGCTTCTGCCATGTCATTAACAATTATTGTTGGGGTATGTGCCGATGCATGTGAAAAAGTAGCCCTTGTTTCTTCATGTGTTGGTTTGCCATGTACCACAACTGTATAATTATTTTTTGCAATTTGCTCACTCCGGTTCCATACCTTTTCTACAAAAGGGCATGTTGTATTATACTTGTGTGCCGGAATACCAATGTCGCCCAGTTTTTTTTCTATTGCCAATGTTGTTCCAAATGCAGGAATAATCACAATATCATCTTTCGTTAATTCTTCAAAGGGAATTACCTGGTTGCCATGTGTATCCTGTAAAAACTGAACACCTTTTTCAAGCAGATCAGCATTTACCTGTGGGTTATGAATCATTTCACTTAACAGGAAAATACGTTTGCCCGGATTTTCTTCTATGGTTTTAAAGGCAATTTCAATTGCATTTTCTACACCATAGCAAAAACCAAAATGCCGTGCCAGGTAAATCTGTAATGGGCCAAAATCCAACAAGGCAGGACTGAAATCTTTTTTCATCTTATCCAGTTGCCGGCGTTTATTTTTTATTGCAGCAATTAAAGGGCTGCGGTATATGATGGGAACATTAAATTGTTTCATGATAAATTATAACAGTTGCAAAGGTACATTGTTGAGGCTGAAAATATATTGTTACGCAGTTATACAAAAAGCAGTGCTTACATTTGATGTTAAATATTGAATTTAATAGGATATGAACAAAGAAATATACAAAAGGGCCGACTGGATTGCTGATACCAATATTTATGAAGTAAATATCAGGCAATACTCAACTGAAGGAACATTTAATGCTTTTGCCAAAGCATTACCCAGGCTGAAAGATATGGGTGTTGAAGTGCTTTGGATGATGCCTGTTCACCCTATTGGTAAAATAAACCGCAAAGGAACATTAGGGAGTTACTATTCTGTTTCAGATTTTAAAGCAGTAAACCCCGAATGTGGTACTGCTGCGGATTATAAAAATTTAATTAAACTGGCTCATGATTTGGGAATGAAAGTGATCATGGATTGGGTAGCTAATCATGCTGCATGGGATAATGTATGGACAAAAGAGCATCCTGAATATTTTGTAAGAGATAGTGAAGGGAATTTTTTACCACCTTATGACTGGACGGATGTGATACAGATTGACCATAATAACTCTGATCAACAGGATGCTATGATTGATGCGATGAAATATTGGGTTACTGATTTTAATATTGATGGTTACCGTGCCGACCTGGCACATTTAACACCACTTGATTTT
>JANNYY010000105.1:0-5627 GCA_031410355.1 Chitinophagaceae bacterium
GATTAAAAGCATTGCGAAAAACAGAAGAACCACCGATTGTTTTACGGGCGCATGATACGGATGCACCTTCTGTAATGGAAGCGGCATTGACATTGTATAAAAATTTATACACCGAGGCAAAATTTAATGGTGAAGCGTTAACTTATGCCAGGCCAAGAGGTGAATGGGCAAAGCTGCATAAAAGATTAAGTGAATTGGGAAGTGTGCAAATTGAAAATGTACACATCCTTGCCAACCTCGAGCCTTTTCGTTATGGTTCTCCTGATTTTATTCAGCAATCAGTTGTGGGTATGCATGAAGTGATGGGAGGGAATGGTTTGCATCTCTATCCACAGGCATCTTATTGGGACTGGCCTTACAGTGCTGACAGTGTAAAAGGCAAACGCTTATTGCAAATTGAAAGAGATTGGATATGGTACAAGGCCTGGAGCCGCTACGCCTGGAAGGCAAACAGGAACAGGGATGATGAAATCAATTACTGGAGCGATCTGCTGGCAAAAAAATTTGGTTGCAGCAATGCTGATGGTAGAAAAATTCTGGAAGCTTATGAAGAGTCAGGAGAGATTGCCCCTAAATTATTACGTCGTTTCGGAATTACAGATGGCAATCGCCAAACATTAACATTGGGTATGCTGATGACGCAACTCATCAATCCATATCGCTACGGTTTGTTTACTTTATTATATGATAGCGAAAGTCCGGAAGGGGAGATGTTGGTTGATTATGCAGACAAAGCATGGAAAAAAGAAAAACATATTGGAGAAACGCCGGTACAAATAATGAATGAAGTAAAAGAGCACGGCGATAAAGCAGTGCAGGCAATTGAAGCTATTGAAAAAAATATAAAAATAAATATAGCTGAGTTTAAAAGATTAAAGAATGATATGCTTTGCTACAGGGCATTGGCTTATCACT
Source organism: Chitinophagaceae bacterium (assembly GCA_031410355.1). Taxonomy (GTDB): domain Bacteria; phylum Bacteroidota; class Bacteroidia; order Chitinophagales; family Chitinophagaceae; genus Ferruginibacter. The sequence goes on from JANNYY010000105.1 coordinate 916, forward strand.
ATGCACAAAAAGCGGAGGCAGCTTTAGATCTGTTGCAGTATAAATATTCTAATGATATTATAGACCTGGAAAAAGCGTTACCTGTCTTGGAAAAAAGCTTAACCAGTTACAGGCAGCTGGTTGATTTAACCCGCGGAACTTACTTGTATGCCAACAGTATGCAAACACAGCAAAGGAAAATTCCCATGCGTGGGGTAGATGGTACTTATAAGAATTGGTTTGAAATGTTGCCAGTTTTTGAACATGAACTGAGCAGGTTAAAACATACAGTAGATTCGCTCAAACAGGCGGTTATTAAAGTAAAGGCCGAAATAAAACCATTTGCCAATGCAGCAGTGCAGATGACAGATGCTGCAGGAGCTTATTTTACAATTGCAGAAGGAGTTAAAATATTTGCTGACACCGGCCTTACAATTAAGTCTTATGCGCCGGAATTGAAAGGTTTGAGGGGCGTGAGCTTTGGGTATAAACAACAATTAACGCAAACTGCTTCATTTAGTTTTGTATGCGATAAACCTGTAAAAATACTGGTGGGATATTTTAAAAAACAAAGGACTGCTTTTACAACCGATACAGTTTATTTAAAGGAACCGGAACTGGAAACTAATGCCAGTGCAGATGATTACGGCCAGGCTGAAATAAAAATTTCAAATGCTATTGCTGTTGTAGGAATGCCACCGGTAAATATTCATGTATATAGTTTTAAAGCCGGTGAAAATATATTGAAATTGGAAAAGGGAGTTTGCCTGGTCCTGGGTTTTGTGGATGGCAATATTATTGTTCCGGTTTATGATGCCGGGTTAATGAGTGATAATAAGAACAAGAATTTGGATTGGTTGTTCGAATAAAAAATAAATTATGAAAAAATATTTTCTCCTGTTAACAGTTATCTTTTTACATGTTGCATCTTATGCACAACAATATTTTGATGTAACAAAATACGGGGCAAAAAAAGACAGCAGCGCCAAAGCAACAATGGCCATTAAAAAAGCAATTGATGCTGCATCCAAATCCGGTGGCGGAACTGTTTATTTTCCGGCAGGCAAATACTTAACCGGCCCCATTCATTTAAAAAGCAACATCAGCATTTTTATAGATGCCGGTGCCGAACTTCATTTCAGCGATGATTTTGATGACTACCTGCCGATGGTGGAAAGCCGTTATGAGGGTGTTGATGTGAGGAGTTTTTCGCCTTTGTTCTATGCATATAAAGTGGAAAATATTACTATCAGGGGCCGTGGTAAAATAAATGGTCACGGAAAAAAATGGTGGGACTATGTGTTGAATTTTCCAAAAGATAAACCAAGAAATAAGTGGCAGCAAACATTTGACAGTCTTAATAAAAATATCATTTTACCAGATGAACCAAGGCAAATGCAGTTAGGTTTTCTTCGTCCGCCATTTATACAGCCCATGTATTGCAAAAATATTTTGATCGAAGGTATTACCATCACTAATTCACCTTTCTGGACGATCAACCCGGAGTTTTGTGAGAACATTACAGTGAATGCTGTTACAATTGACAACCCGTCTTCGCCCAATACAGATGGCATTAATGCAGAGTCCTGCAAGTATGTGCATGTATCCAATTGCCATATTAGTGTGGGTGATGACTGCATTACGATCAAATCGGGTAAAGACGTGCCCGGCCGCACTAAGAACATGCCTGCAGAAAATTATACTATTACCAATTGCACCATGCTGAATGGCCATGGTGGCGTTGTGATAGGCAGTGAAATGAGCGGTGGTGTAAAAAAAATAGTGATCACTAATTGTGTGTTTGATGGAACAGACAGGGGAATTCGTATAAAAACAACAAGGGGCAGGGGCGGTGTGGTGGAAGATATTCGTGTTGATAATATTGTAATGAAAAATATAAAGCAGCAGGCCATTGTGCTGGATATGCAATACACAAGAGCTGCAGCTGAACCTTTAAGTGAGCGTACACCCCAATTCAGGAATATTAGATTGAGTAATATTACAGCCTACACCAAACAGGCCATGTATATTAATGGCCTGGATGAAATGCCCGTGCAGGAAATTAGTTTGAATGATGTGGTGTTTGAAGCTGAGACAGGTATTATAATTAAAAATGCAAAAGATATTGAACTGCATAATGTACGGGTGAATACAAAAACGGGCAGTGCATTGGAAGCAGAAAAAGTTGAACGGTTGGATATTGACGGGCTATTAAATGCAAAGCCAATTGCTGATATGCCCTTAATAAAACTGACCAATGTGCAGGATGTAATGTTGCGTAATTGCTGGCCATTTAAGGGTACAAAAATATTTGCTACTATCAATGGTACTGAAACAAAAAATGTAAAGCTGAGTAATAATGAGTTGGGAGAGGCGGTAGTGATTTACGGTGAAGAGGTTCAGAAATAATTGTCACGCAAAGCGGCAAAGTAGCAAAGCCGCAAAGATGAAAAATAGATAAAATTTGCGCCTTAATATCTTTGCGGCTTTGCGTGGAAAATAGCTCAATAGAATAAATAAAGATGATCCGCCGGTTGGCGGACGCCAATGTTGCTCCATAGTAGTACAAATGATAGCTAACAAAAGAAAATACTTTATTGCGATCATACTTTTATTAAGTGTGAAGATATCTCTTGCCCAGGATTTAAAACTCTGGTACAGCAAGCCTGCAATAAAATGGACCGAAGCTTTGCCATTGGGTAATGGAAGAATCGGCGCTATGGTATTCGGCGGTGTGGAACAGGACAGGATACAATTCAACGAAGAAACATTATGGACCGGCGAACCAAGAGATTATAATCGTACCGGGGCATACAAATATTTAGATTCTATTCGCCAGTTATTATTTGCAGGCAAACAAAAAGAAGCAGAAGCATTAGCTGAAAAAGAATTCATGGGCACAAAGAGCAATGAAGGAAAAAAGGAAGCCTGGTTAAAAACAGTTTTAGAATTTAATCATTTTGCTGCAGAAAATTTCGACGACAGTAAATGGAAAACTATGGCCGTGCCATCTTACGATGGATGGGAAGCCGTGGGTTTTGAAGGTTTGGATGGAGCCGTGTGGTTACGTACCAGTTTTGAATTGCCTGCATTATGGGATGGAAAAGATCTGCAGCTTGACCTGAACAGGATAAGAGATTATGACCTGGCGTATGTAAATGGAAAACTGATTGGCACACAACAAAATACGGAAGCAAGAAAATATGTAATTCCTTCAGCGGTTTTACATGCGGGTAAAAATACAATTGCCGTGCAGATAATTAATTATACTGATAAAGGTGGCATTGCCGGTTATAAAGATACTGCCAGGCATATCGGTGTTTATCCTGCTGGAGACGAAGCTGCAAAAATTTCATTGAAGGGGCAATGGAAATATTTTATACAAAATGATGAGCCGCCGGCTGTGGGTGTTTACCAGGCAAGTTACCAGCCTTTTGGAGATTTGTTTTTGCAATTTAATAATACAGCATCGGCAACCAATTACCGCAGAGAGCTGGATATCAGCAATGCTGTTGCCGCAACAACTTATTCTTTAAACGGTATTGATTTTAAACGGGAATATTTTATCAGTCAGCCCAACCAGGTGATGGCTGTTCATTTGACTGCATCAAAAAAGCAAAGTATAAATTTTAGCGCTTCGCTGAGCAGTGTGCATAAGAATTTTCTTGTTAAAAAAATAGATGCCAATACAATTTCGCTTTCCGTAAAAGTGCGCAATGGCGTATTACGTGGAGAAAGCTACCTTCAGATAAAAACAACCGGCGGTTCAATTAATATTATTGACAATAAAATTATAATTGCTGATGCAGATGAAGCTGCATTGTATTTAACTGCGGGCACCAACTATAAAAATTACAAGGATCTTTCTGCAGATCCTGTTAAACCATGTACCAGTGCATTAACATCTATTGCTGCAAAAAGTTATCAGCAAATAAAAGCAGCGCATATAAAAGAGTATCAACAATATTTCAATACTTACTCAATAAATTTGGGCGACTCTAAGTTATCAGGCTCTAAAGCCCCCTCTCCTTTGGAGATGGGGTTGGGGGTGAGGTCTTTGCCAACCGATGAAAGGTTAGAAAAATTTGCCTCCTCAAACGATCCTTCCTTCGTTGCATTGTATCAGCAATACGGCAGGTATTTATTGATCTCCTCTTCACGTCCCGGTACAAGGCCTGCTAACTTACAAGGCATCTGGAATGATTTGCTCACGCCGCCATGGGGAAGCAAATACACAACCAACATCAATGCAGAAATGAATTACTGGCCGGCTGAGTTATTGAATCTTTCTCCCATGCACCAGCCATTGTTTACAATGATTGATGAATTATCGCAAACCGGTAAGCAAACGGCAAAAGAACATTACAATGCACCAGGTTTGCCGGCCTGGTACCGGGGCGTGATGATGATATCAATAAATACCTGCCGTATTGTTGATACAATGCAACAAAGGAAGGATCGTTTGAGGAGGCGAATTTTTCTAACCTTTCATCGGTTGGCAAAGACCTCACCCCCAACCCCCTCTCCAAAGGAGAGGGGGCTTTAGACCCATCTAAATTAGAGTCGCTTAAATTTATTGAATAGGTATTGAAATATTGTTGGTACTCTTTTATATGCACTGCTTTTATTTGCTTATAACTTTTTGCAGCAATAGATGTTAATGCACTGGTACATGGTTTAACAGGATCTGCAGAAAGATCCTTGTAATTTTTATAGTTGGTGCCCGCAGTTAA
>JANNYY010000106.1:0-4248 GCA_031410355.1 Chitinophagaceae bacterium
TGAACTGCCAGACGCTAGCAAAGAATCAGCGGATACAAACTCACGCCTCACCACTCACCACTCACGCCTCACCACTCACGCCTCACCACTCACTACTCACGGCTCACATCTTAAACATGCGCCAAAGATCTTTACCGAAACCTGTATAATTAACTGGAACAAAAAGGTTGATGAAGTATATAATTTAATTCGTGGCCTTGCACCCTACCCGGGCGCTTTTACTTTTATAGATGATAAAAAGTTGAAAATATATAAGGCAGAAAAGGTAAAGACAGCATCACCTTCATTGGCCGGCCAATTTGCAACCGACAACAAAACATACTTACATTTTACCTGTAGTAACGGCCAAATCTCAATTCTTGAATTACAACTTGAAGGCAAAAAAAGAATGTTAATAAAAGATTTTTTGAGGGGATACCGCTTCTAACAGGGTTGCCAACTTTTGCAAGGGTCTTTAAAAATGGAATGAATTTTTCTAAAGGTTAACCACCCGTTGCGACAATGGAATGCAGTCCTGGATAATTTGCTTTGTTGGAAAATTAAAATTATATTTAGCTTATATATATGTTATGGGCACTCCCAAAAAAATATTTTTTTCTTATTCAAACCAAAACGAAGACCTCGAGCTTTATAGTAAAATTCATAAACACTTTGCAGCATATTCAAATATTGGAATGCTGGGCATTATTGATAAAAAGGAGATCTTTAAACTCACCGGGGATACAACAAAAATTAATGAATTACTGAAAACATCCGACATTACCATTCCGTTGTTAAGCATTGATTTTATTAATGATGAAGAATGCCTGAAGCAACTTCAGAGTGCTGCCGGGGATAATAAAATTATTGTGCCGGTGTTGCTGCGTGATTTTGACTGGGAGGCTTTTAAAGAAATTACGCAATACAAAACACAAATGTTGCCCAACGATCACACCCCGGTTGAAAACCGCATCACGGCTGGCAAAAATGATGATACCGTTTTTAAAGAAATTGCGCAGCATGTTAAAGCCATTATTTTTCCTGAGATACGGAATATAACTGTTCAAAAAACATCCCACAGGTTTTATTATGTCATTGCATCCCTGGTGATGGTTACCGGCATTGTAGCTTCTGTAACCGTATATAATTTTACAGATGGCTTGGTGCAAACACAAAGAATATTATTTACGGTATTAAGTTTATTAATGTTTGCCTGCATTGTATTAATTGCACTAAAAAATGTGCTGTTCCCAAATAAATTAAACATCAAAAAACAGCGTTATGGAAAATAATTATTCCAATTACGATATGCTTGATAAACTGATTGGTAATAATAAAAAAGCAAAATCGTGGACCGCCTTCTGGCTGCTAATACTTTGCCTGATGGCCGGCGCGGTGTTGTGGCTGGCATATACCATTTCCGAAAAAAATAAAACCATCTCGTTGCAGGGGCAAATCATAGAAACATCAGAATATAACCTGGAAGTTAAAAGCCGTATCATTGATTCCCTAACTGAAAACTGCAACGATGCAAAAACAGAAATTTTAAAAAGCTGCGATTCAGTTATCACACAAACACAAACTGCCCTTTTGTCACTTGTAAATCCCCATAAATTCAGCCATCCCTTCTTATTGAAACCCAAACCCGTACAGTTTAGCGCTTCCCAACAAGCACAAATAAAAGCAGCTACCGAATCTATAGAGGACCTTAAAACAAATTTGTACTATGTAAAAACATCCATCACAAAAAATAATACCAAACTGTTTGTACAGTATAACAACACAGCAGACGCTGTGCAGATAAACCAGTTTTTAAGCATGTTAAAAAATAACAGCGATTATGTGGTTGCCCCGCCGGAGTACATTGATAATTCATTTACGACGGTGATAAAATTTTATAATTACATCAATACCGATGAAGAAAATAAATTAACTGATTTAATTGCCAAACAATTTAATATAGACACTGACAAAATACTGGTTAAACACGAAAAAAATGCAAATGTAAAAACGATTGTGGAGATCTGGATCGGTACCAGGCCTTTAGTAATAAGGACTGTGCAATTAAAAAAAAAATAGAAATTAATATGCCCAAAAAACTAAACATCTTTTTGTCTTATGCCCATGAAGATGAAGCTATGAAAATTCAGCTAGACAGGAATCTCATTATGCTTAAAAGAAGTGATAAAATTAATGTTTGGCAAGACAGGCAGATACTGGCCGGTATGGAATGGGACGATGCCATTGCTAAAGAGCTGGCATCGGCCGATATTATTTTACTGCTTATCAGTGTTGATTTTAATAACTCGCAATATATCTGGGATAAAGAATTAAAAATTGCCATGGAGCGGCACGAAAAAAATGAAGCACGCGTTATCCCGGTTATTTTACGCACCTGCGATTGGGGCGATATGCCTTATGCCAAACTACAGGCATTACCTACAGGCGCTAAACCAATCAGCAGTTTTGCTGATAAGGATGAAGCTTATACCGATGTTGCCAAAAGTATAAGAATGGTAGTTGATTACATGATTGCCCAATAAACTTTTCCTGGTAAATCTTTATTTTGAATATTTAATTGAACAGCTAAAATTGCCATCAGCAGCATCAAGCTCCTGTGCCGCGGCATTGCTTACGATCAACAACAGTCCGGCATTTTGTTTTATATCGGGTACCAGGTCCAGCACTTTTGCAAAAATAAATTTACCATTAACCGGGTTTGTAATTTTAACAATAGTGCCTGCCGATGCATTGTTGTACAGGCAATAATATTTTTTATCTTCCCAGCCGCTTGTACTTTTAAAAATACCGGCAATGCCCCCGGTTTCTACAGGTTCGGTATTTTTAACCTGAGATTCGTACATATCTTTAAAGCCTCCTTCCATGCTGGTTTTTTTTGAAGTTGATTTTTTTTCAGGCCTGGCTGCAACAGGTTCCTTTACGGGAGGTGGAGGTTCTTTTTTTTCAGGCTTTACAGCTTTTGTCTCATCTTCTTTTGCCGGTTTAACGGGAACCGTTTCCACAGTTTTGGTTTCTGTTTTAACTGTTGCATTGGTTTTTATATCAATGGCAGTACCAATGCCGTTTTTTGCAAAACCCGAAAGCTCTGTTTTTACTTTAAGGTACCCAACAATTAATTTAGTTCCGTTTTTTACTGCATCGCCTTTTATATTATTCCATTGCTTTAATGTTTCCACGGGCAGATCATTATGATTTAGCGCCACACGATACAAGCCCTCTTTTTCTTTAACCACATGATAAACCGGTACAAAAGTTTCATCTGCACCGGAATTACCACTTTGAAAAAAATTTGAACTGTTCAATGGTATTTTTAAAAGCTGGCCCAGGCTTAAGCCACTTTCCAGTTGCAGGTTATTGAATGGCGCAATATCTTTGGGGCTGATGTTATACGTTCTTCCAATGCTGTAGTAATTTTCCTTTGGCGCAACTTTATGATTAACATACAGGTTTGGTGACACACCCTCTGCCAGCAAAGTTTTATCCTGTGCGGTGCTAAGCAATGGAGTTAATAAAAAGAAGAATAGTAATTTTTTCATGTATAGGAATTATGGCAACAAAGAAACGAAAATAAGTTGGTTAGGGCAGCTATTCATTTGTTAAGAATGCGCCACTCCTTTGGGTAATAATTATTAATACGGTTAGCAATAATTTTTATCCAACCAATTGGTAGATGGTTATAAGTTAGCAATAACCATCCTTTAGTAGCAGTCTCAATTTTTATTTCTTTTTTACGCAGGTATTGCAAAGCCGTTTCTTTATCAATCTCAAATTTTGGCAATGCCTTATTTATAATGCAACTGATCGCCAGGTCATGTGCCGGAATTAATTCGTTGCGGATAATTGTACCGAGGTTTACGCCTGCTTTTTTTATATAAAGACAAGATTGAATTTTTACAAGCACATCCTCCAGGTGGATGGGTATTGCAATCACTTCTTCATTTTGTTTTATAAAGAAAAAATCACCGGTATTTACCAGCCACGGTTTTAATATTTCAATATCTTTTACAGGTAATTTTTCTATTTTGTTTTTGGGCTTTATTTTTTGCTTTCCGTCGTTAATTACTGAACCAGTTTCTGCCTGCTTCTTTTTAAATGCTGCAATAAAAAAACCTTCGCCTTTTACTTTATCAGTATAAATACGATAACCAAAAGCTTTTCTCTTTTCCGAAATCGTTTCAACAATACCCCTGGCATCATCAGTTGTAAACTTTAAACTTTCTACTTCGAAATGTTCAACCAGCAAATCCG
>JANNYY010000107.1:0-12190 GCA_031410355.1 Chitinophagaceae bacterium
TTCGTTACGGCAATTCTTATTACCGTTAACGAACTTCCATCAAGCACCAAGTCCATTTTATTATTCTTTACATCAAGTTGTTTTTCCACCGGAATTACCATACCCGGTTTATCAAATGTGTTGAATGCTTCTTTATCGGCAGATTTTAACACAAACATTTTTGCGACCTGCTTTTGCAATGTTGTTTTTTCAAGATTAAGATTTACCGTCATTGCAATGCCTGAAATATTTACCAATTTTAAAATCACCTCACTGGTATTTTTATCAATGGCTGCTGTAGCATACAAACTATCTTTACCAACTACCAGTTGTTCATTATTTAAAATGGGAATTACATGCGTGCCTTTATTTACCGAGAATAATTTTTGTACATAATAATTTGGCGTGCTCACGCTTCTTAAATTATCAAACCAGATCAGGTCGGGCCGCCATTGCCATGCTTCTACATGCGCCAGCAAGGGAGCGTAAGAAGCCATGTGTACCACGGCAGCATTGCGTTCAAGCCCGGTCATAAAAGCCGCTTCGGCTATGGCGCTTTCCCAGTTATTCCTGCCTTCGGCATTATTATTTTCTTTGGGATGTGCAGCATATTCTCCGGCAAATATCTTAATACCATTTCTGTCATAGTTATCGTAGCGGCTTGCATTATCCAAAAACCATTTTGGTGGTTTGTAATAATGCTCATCAATTAATGAAGGCTGTAATTGTTTCAGTTCCTTCCAGGCCATATCAAAATAAGCGCCATCTGATGATGGACCTGAGCCGGAAACAATTTTAATGTCTGGATATTTTGATAAGATCGCTTTTTCAAAAATTTTATACCGCTCAAAATATTGCGATTCCCATTGCTCATTTCCAACACCTAAAAATTTCAGGTTGAATGGTAATGGATGGCCCATATCACTGCGCAATTTTCCCCAGGCAGTTGTTACAGCCCCGTTTGCAAATTCAACCAGGTCCAATGCATCCTGAATATAAGGTTGTAAAGCATCCAGTGCAACCACTTCGCCGCTGTTGTACTGGCAGGCCATCCCGCAATTGAGGATTGGCAAGGGTTCTGCGCCCAAATCATCAGCCAGTTGAAAATATTCATAAAAGCCCAGCCCAAAACTTTGAAAATAATCAGGTGTTAATTTATTTTTGAATTCCACATTCCAGCGGTTCATAATTAATTTCCGTTCTGCCACAGCGCCTACGGTTGTTTTCCATTGATAGCGGTTGGTAAGATCCCTTCCTTCCACAATACATCCGCCGGGAAAACGGATAAAACCCGGTTTAAGGTCGGCCAGTTTTTGGGCAAGATCTTCACGTAAACCATTGGGCCTGTTTTTAAATGTATTTTGAGGAAACAGCGAAACCATATCAATATCAACAGTACCGGTTCCTTCAAACACCAAATTTAATTTTCCTTTTTGTGCAGTATCTGTTGTTGAAATAACAGCAGTATATTTTTTCCAGTCACTATTAAAATTTTCCAATACCGTTTCGCCAATAATTTTCCCGGAGGCATTTACCAACTGCGCTTTTACTTTTACGGCACCCGTTTCGTTTTTTGCAACCACAGAAAAATTGTATGGCGCATTGGCATAAATACCCATTCCACGAAAACCTTCATTACTTATACCATAGCTGCCCCCATGTAAGCTGATACTTGCATACCGAAGATTTGCAGTTGCCTCAGCAGCATTATTTACAATCAATATTTTATTCCTGCTGTCTTTTTCTTTTATTTCTTTCCAACCCGTCATGGGCATCGGAAATTCAAACGAACGGTTTTTTACCAGTTCGGCATACAACCCGCCATCAGCAGCAAAATTAATATCCTCAAAAAAAATACCCCATAATGTAGATTGAATGGGGGCAATCGGTTTTGCAGGCTGCACGGTTAACTGCATGGTTTGCTGTGCAGGTATATCATCACTAACTAAAATGCAGATGATAAAAATTAATGTAAAATATTTTTTTGTCTGATTCATTCGTTAATCTGCTTCAGCGTGCCAATAAATATTATAAATTAAAGGACGGTACAATTTTCATTGACCGCCCTTTACCAAGTGCTAAATGAGAGAAAATTTTGTGCATCTGCTTCTGCACGCTCAAGTATATAAATTATTATTTAAACTTAAAAGGTAAAAACCAATCTCTTGCCAATAATTTAGTTCTGGCCGCATTTGCTGCTCCGGCAGATAAACCGGACTTACGTAATTTATCATAAATTTTATCAGCAATAAAAGCCGGGTCGTTGCGGCGTATGGCAACCCTTAACAGATCTGACCATCGTTCTCCTTCATAAGCAAGTTCTAAAGCATCCTCTGTGATGATCATATTTTCTACATTGGTAACGCTATCAGTAAGTGGTAAAGTAACGGGTTTTAAATTAGCCCTGCCTCTTATACCAATATTCCGGTACCAGGTATTGCGGTATGCAGGCGCCTGCCCGCCCCTGGCATCAAAATCATAAGGGTAGGGTAAAAAAGTTTGCTGATAATTGGTTACATCCCGGTTTGCAGATACGCTATTCCCCGGGAAGGGATCGTAAGTATAACCAATGCCTTTATTCACCAATGCATAAGCAAGTTTATATTTTCCGGCCCGATTGGCAGCTTCCGAATAATGCAAATGCAATGTGGCAGCTCTTGTTAAAAACCATTTACCTGCTTTGCTGAAAGGATTTATAGGTTGATTATTTGTACCCAGGTAATTATACAGGTATTTCATAATTACCGGCTTGCCGTTTATGATGCGGTAAGTAAAAACACCCCTGGAATCTAAAGGAAAATTATCCCTTAGTACTTCGCCTGCTGTAACTGTGGCTGCAGTAAATACATAAACCTGTGTTTGGCTGTTCCATAAATCAATGGCCTGCTGTGCAGGTTGCACCAGGTAACTTCCTCCTACCGGGGAAAACAAATCAACAAATGGATTTACGGGCTCAAAATTTTTATCAAAAGGCAAAGACCAGATCATTTCCCAGTTAAATTCATTATCTACCTGCGGCCTTTCAAATAAATATCTCCAGCCGTTTGTATAAACCAACGATGAAAAATCAAATGCGCGGGTATAAGAAATACTTGCATTATTAAAACTGGAAATACGGTATTGATTATAAAACAGTTCACTGTTTCCTGTGGGTCCATTTATTTCCAGCACTCTTTTATAACGCTCTGCAGCTTTATCGTACTGGCCCTGCCATAAATACAGGTCGCCCATTATAATATTCTTATTGATAAAGAATTTTTGTGTACTGTACCCGTCAACTGTTGTAAGTAAAGTTGTACCGGTTGGATAATTTTCTGTGTAGGGCAGTTTTTCGGTAAATGAAACTAACGAATCAATTAAAACAGGTAAAGTTACCATGGGGAAATTACTGCTGTCTTTCAAATCACTAAACTGCACTACAGGATTGGTAACATAAGGTATTTTACCAAAATGAATACCTAATTGCAAATATACCCAACTGCGTATTGAGCCAACATCCGAATAACGCTGGTTAAATTCATCTTGTTTAATTTTACTTTGGGCATACATTTTTTTAAAGTTATACAGTACGTCATTACAGTTTGCAATCACTTCATAAAAAGGCTGCGGATCAATATAGGGATTATTGACTGTTGCGGTGTGTTCGCTCAACGCCCTTAGATCAACATCCGAATTTGAGGTAATATCCATCAAATCCCCCCTCAGTTCATTCAACAGTACATAAGGTTTTGCCAGTTTCATTACTTTGCCATATACACCTATTACTGCTGCATCTGCATCAAAAACATTGCGATACATGTTTGCAGCACCCACACTTGTCTGAGGCTCTACATCCAGCATTTTTTTACAGGAAGATAATGTAACACAAATACCGGTTGCCATAAAAGCAACGCCCATTTTATTTATTAAACTCAATTTCATTTCTATAAAATTTTTTAACTTAATTATTATTATAACCCTATTCTAAAACCAAGCTGCACCGACCTGAATTGGGGCTCCAGTGTATTATCAACACCCTGACCAAATATACTTTCTGTAGCACTAAATTCCGGATCGTACCCCTTGTATTTGGTAATTGTAATTAAATTATTACCGGTAGCATATACAGTTGCATACTTGAAAAAATTAGATTTAATGCGTACATCATAAGAAAGCGTTACTGCTCTTAAACGCAGGTACGACCCATCTTCTATCCACCTGTTGCTAAAACGGCCATTACCCATGGGATCGCCCCAGGTTGCTTTCGGAATTTCGGTAACCTGGCCGTTTGTTCTCCACCTGTTACGTACAGCATCAGTTTGGTTATACGCATTATACATACTCTCTAACTGGCTGCGGGTGTAATTAAAAATTTCGTTGCCGTAGCTAAACGTACATACCGCATTTAAAGAAAACCTTTTGTAAGTTACCTTGTTGTAAAATGAACCGTAAAAATCCGGGTTAGGATTTCCTAAGATCATTTTATCATTATCATCTATCACTTTGTCATCATTCTGATCTATAAATCTTATATCGCCTCCCTTAAATGCCGTTAAGCTTCCGTCGGCATTTCTTATTGATAAGCCTTCTGCTGCCGCCATTACATCAGAAACATATACACCATTCGCCACGTGGCCATAAAAATCATTGGGGCCGCTGCCAACCTGTGTTATATAAGTTGCCCCGCCAAAGGATGTGATAATTTTATCACTGGGTAATTTTGTAACAGACGATTTGTATGTACCAATATTAAATCCTGCATCCCAATTGTAATTCTTTTTGTTAAGTATCCTGTAGGATAATGAAGCTTCTAAACCGGTTGTTTTTAAACCCCCGCTGTTGCTAACCACATAATCGAAACCGCTGGCTGTTGGCGCGGGCTCATAAACAATTAATTTATCAGTTTTATTTTTAAATATATCAAAGCTTAACTGTAACCTTTCTTCAAGGAAAGCTACATCCAAACCAAGATTTAATTTTTTAACAGCTTCCCATTGTAACTGATTGTTGGCAAGGCCGGCCCGTACCAAACCCTGCATACCTAACAGGTTTTGAGAAACATAAGTTTGCTGTGCTGTATAATTACCAATATCATCATTGCCTGATATGCCATACGAAGCCCTCAGTTTTAAAAGGTCTATTTTGCTGCCTGCCATTATTTTCTCTGAAGAGATTAACCAGGAAGCTGCAACAGAAGGCAGTAATGAAAATACGGTAGAACCGATCTTTACACCACTTGTACCATTCTTTCCAAAACGGCTTGAAGCATCGGCAGATAAATTTGCTGATAAAAAATATTTATCTGCATAAGCATAATCTGCATTAAAATAAGTACTTAACCATTTTGATTCCCCGATCCCTCCTCCAATTCTTCTTAAACCATTTACACCATTACCTACGCTAACCAGTTCATCAATGGCTGAGTTATAGCCTATTCCATAATCCTGTTCAGTTTTCTCATACATATACCTGGCACCTGCCCGTGCAGTAAATGAATGTGCCTTTTTAAAAATTGCCGAATAAGTTAACCGGGTATCATTGTACAATGAAAAAAGAGAAGTAACCTGAGTACCCAGCCTGCTGAAAGCTACTGCAGTGGTAAGTGTATCTGGCGTAACACCTTTACGCGGTATAAAAAAGTTTTCACGTACCTTATTATAGATTATTCCGATTGTGTTTGATAATTTCAATTTTTTTGTTACATCGTAATTAAACCCGATTGAACCAAAAAAACGATATGCTTTATTAATGCCCTCTCCCAGGTCAGTTATGGCCACCGGGTTACTTATATTTAATGTATCCTTGTCGGCAAGTATTGGAGATTCTACACCAGTTGCAGAAACGTCATTTGTACGCAAAAAAGGCGCTTTCACCAAAGCCAGGAAAAGCGGGTTTGTTTTTGATGCGTTTCCCTGGTCCCTTATATTCTGTTCGGAAAAAGTGAAGGCTAAATTGGTAGTTGCAGTCATGCGGCGGCTTAAATTAAGATCGCCGTTAAAACGCATATTGTATTTTGAGAGGTCGGTATTTTTGGTAATGCCGCCATTATTTAAAAAGCCTAAGGAAATGGCATACCGGGCTATATTATCACCACCGGTAACTTTTAAATAAATATTTTTTGTGTACGATTTTTTTAAAACCTTATCCTGCCAGTTGGTTTGGTTATGGTAAGCATAATAAGTTGGGTTCGAGGGATCATCATTCATATAAGGCTGGCTTTGAATTTCCGCATCGCTCAGTCCCTTGGTTTTTAAAATTTCTGAAAGGTAGATCCTGTAATCAGCAGCGCTCATAACAGGCAGGTTTTTTGGAACAGCATTATAGCCGCCATAAGCAGCAAAATCAATTTTTGTTCCTAATTCTTTGGCCCTGATAGTTGTAATAATTATTGCCCCGTTTCCTCCTTTTGTGCCATACAGAAAAGAGGCATCTTTAAGAACAGAAATATTATCTATATCCCTTACATCAATGGTAGATAAAGGGTTGTTGTAATTATTTGAGATAATAGAACCTCCTACACTGGTGTTGCTGAATATAACACCATCAACAACTATTAAAGGCTGGTTAGTGGCATACAAAGAATTGATGCCTCTTAAAAAAAGCGCTGCGCCAATGTTTTGGGTTCCGCTGCGGCGGATAACATGTAAGCCCGCAACTTTCCCCTGTAAATAAGCATCAGGGGTTTCTCCATACCTGTTCCATCCATCTGTAACATTAACACCGGTTACGGCATAAGGTGTAAGGGTTTTGGTAACGGGTGCGGTGGGCAAAACAACTTCTTCTGATGAAGAAGGAAAACCATCTTCGTACATTACAATATTTAACGCAGCCAGGCCATTTACGGGTACTTCTTTAGACTGGTAGCCATCGCCTTCCAATAAAAGCAAGGCTTCCTTAACAGGTAAAGTAATTGAAAAATTACCTGCGCTATCTGTGATAGAAGCAGCAAAGTATTTATAGGTTAGCCGTATGCCACGAACAGGTTTTTTTGTAGCGGCGTTAATAACTTTTCCTTCTACCTTAAATTTATTTGTTGCATCCTGTGCATATAATTTTTGCACAGCCGCAAAAATGAAAGCAGCTATTACTAATGACAGTGTAAGAATTTTTTTATACATATAGATCATACTAGAATAATAATTATAATGAAGAATTTTTATGGTACCGGTACTAAACGTAAATAATCTAACAGAATAGGACCGGTGGTAATTGCGGTAGCCCTCCAATCTACTGTTCCAAAACGTGTGTTGGTAATATCGCCTAAATATATTTCGTTATAAGCCCCCACTGCTGTGTATAAAGGCACTGCATGCGTTAAAGTTCCCGTTAATGCACCTAAACTATTGTTCCATGCATTAATGGTTTGGCTAAATGCTGTTGCCTGAAAATCGTTTGTAGCCTTTGCATATACCTGGTATTTTATGGAAGGCGTTTCATTTGTGCGGTAAAAAGAATAGAATGTTGTTACCCCGTGCCCAACAATATAAATATCAGAGAAATTTGTTGAGGTAACCGGGTTTAACCGAATGCGGTAATGAATAAAAGCCGTTTTATCGTTTTGTAAAAAACCAGTTGGGTTTTCGCCTTCGAGTGTTATGGTCAGGAATTTATTTTTTGTTGGCACATCAAGTTTGCTCATGATATATACATAGCCATTGCTCATTTTAATTGTATTTACTACAAAAGCCGTATTTACCGGCACTGTTATACCCGACCGGGAAATCAAAGGCTGCGGTATAGCTGCTGCAGTTGCATAGGCTGTATTGTAAGCAAGGTCTTTAACCGTGTTCCATCTTGTTAAACTATCTGTTGCTGTGGTTGAAGTAGTGGCAAAATAAGGTTTTAATGAATCAGCTTCCAGCACAAAATTGGCATCCTGCATTACAAAATAAGTGTACTGCCTGTCTTCCCGTTTCATATCATACACCCTGTCATTAAAATAATTTCTTTGTACAAGGCCTGTTCCGGGTCGGTAAACCGGCAAACCGGTAACCACACTAATGCTGTCTATAATTGCAAGAGACGGATCAAATGCCATGTAGTTCAAAGTTTGTATGTATGCATTTTGTGCATATTGCGTGGTAGTGGCATTTATAAAATCCCAGATATTTTGCAAAGGAGGCACCATTGCTTTTATGCTGTGCAAAACACCGTTTTTTACATACCTGTCGATTGTTGCAATATCAGCGTCTTCAAATTTAGTTGTGCTGAAAGTATTGTATTTACCACTCAGCATTTGAATACGAACCGGTACCGCTACATCTCTTGTAAAATACAACTGGTTAGATATGTGGTTGAGGATAAAAGCCCTCAGTTTTACAGGGTCAGCAACAGTTGCGGGGTCTATTGTTTGCAGAGCCGTATTTGTGGGCGCCCAAACCGTAAAGGTTTTAGATGACTGCAATACAGAATCCAGGCCAGCCTTGCCAACATATTCCCTGAATTTACTTAGGTCTGGGTTTGATGAAATTGCTTCCAGGAGATTTTGCGTAAGGTCCTGCTGCACCACTTCGGTATGGTCTTTCCATTTGTTACAACCTGTAATTACAAGTGTAAAAAACAAAACAAAACCCACTAAACTTTTTTTATTATACATGTTCTGTTATTTTATTACTACTGTCTTTTTTTAGAAATATTGTAAGGTGCCGTCCCGGTTAAATCTTGGTAAATATTGATTATCGTTGATCGGAATAAAATGGATCATATCCAGGTAATTTTCAGGATTTCCTGTACCGGCGGCGGGTAAAGAACGAAGCGTTATTTTATGCCTGTCGGTAGTGGTAACATCAATTATTCCTAAAAATTTACCGGTCATATTTTGTGTGGTGGTTGGCGAATATTTTTTCCAGCCCAATGCTTCGAGTTCGCCATCGGTTAAATTGGGGCGTTGTTCAGTAAAATTAAATGTCCGTGACATGGCCACGCCATCATAATCTACCTGTACCGGCATGTTTGAACCGCCGGGTAAACCTACCGTACCGGAACCTTTGGCCGCCCTGTAGCAGATCCATACTTTATATCTTCCTTTTATAATGATAGGTGTGGTAAATTCAATCCAGTTGTGGCGGGTGGTGTTACCCATTTGTACCCTTAAATAATCGCCCCAAAAAACAGGGATAGAACCTGTTGTGGTATACACATATTCCAACACATTGGTAGGGCTGTTCCAGGTTACATCTTTAACTGCACCATAAGCAAAATTAAAATTGGCTCTTCTAAAAACAGCAGGTAGTTTTCTTACCTCCGGAAAATCTGCCACATCCCAATATACTGCCGTTGGAAAGCGAACCTTAGGCCGGAAATGAGCTAAAGCAGTATGCAATACACCTGTGGTGGCAGAAAGATCACTGGTTGCACGTTCCAGTTCAATACCCACTTCATGAACTCCATTAAAGTCCAGATCATTGATCAAAACCCGCTCTCCATCTAATTTTGATGCCAGCACTTCCAAGGGCGCAAGTGTAATATGTGAACTTGCAGAAACGATGTCAGCAAGATATTTGTTATCGGGAATGATGTGGTATTTTACATAGATGTTTAAACTGTCTAAAGGATTTAAAGGGTTACCCGTATTTGATAATTTTGCTTTTAATGCCGCATAACTTGCAATACCGGAATCAAGCAGGGCCTTGTTGGTTTCTGCTAAAACGGTAAACCATCTTCTTAATGATGGTACGGTACTGTTTATGGTATTAATGGTATCATAATAACCTGTAGCCTGCAATGCCTGTTTAAAAATGGAGAATCTTGCATCGGCCGAGATCAATTCTGCAACCGATTTTGATGCTGGTTTTAAAACCCTGTCAACCTGGTGTATTAAACCATTACCGGTTTTAATATTTGCAGAGGTGATGGTACCCTGCCTGTTTACTAAAATAGAAGAAACCCCTCCATTGTTTACAACGGATGTTACCAGGTATTGTCCATACATGGTTATAGTAGGCAACTTACCATCTTTAAAAGAACCTGTTGCCAGCGTATCTTCCAGCAAATGAAATTTTACAATGTCTTTGGCTTCAGCTTCTGTTAAACCGGATAAGGTTTTATTTACTTCCGTTAAATAAATATTTACCGCACTGTCTGTGGGGACAAACATGGTGTAAGAGCCATATGCATTTAAAAAGCCTGCGTAGCCGGATTTATCTACTATGGCAGCAATAGATGAATACTTGCCTGGGTTAGCCTTGAGGTAGCTGTAAATATTAAGATCGCTCGTAGTATTTTCTACAAATGCTATTTTTTTACAGCCGGGACTGTAAACAATGAAAAGCAGGCCAACCATAATGGTGAGCAGGAAACTTAAATACTTATTCATATGCTGAGTTTTTATTTTTAACTAATTTATTTATAAAAAGGATTTTGCACCAATGATTTATTGGTTGATAGCTCGTAAGCATAAATGGGCAGGTAATGACAATTTTTATCCCTGAACTTTGCTATGGCCGATTGCTGGCGGTTTGCAGGCACCGTAGTAGCCACCACATCGAGCAACAGATCCAGCCGTGCATAATTATCCCTTCTTGCATTTCTTAAAAGATCAAACCAGCGTTTACCTTCAAAGGCAAATTCCCTGGCACGTTCGTCTAAAACATATTCTGCAATGGCTACCTTATCGGTAGGTGCCGGGTTTGCTGCTGTACCTGCCAGCGCCCTGGCCCTTGCTCTTATTAAACTAATTATATTCAGTGCATCCTGGCCATTGCCCAATTGATTTTGTGCTTCGGCTTTCATCAGTAAAATATCAGCATACCTGTACATGATCCAGTGTGCATATGATTCTTCCTGGGCACGGGCTGTTGTGTTGCTTAAGCCCATGTATTTCCAGATTACCTGGTCGGTTGCCCTTACTGCAGCACCATCTGCCCGTATATCGAATTTTAAGGGGTCCAGAAAATCTACTGTATAAATCTTATCCATTACAATAGGGCTCGCCAAAAATTTCTTTTGCGTTGTTAAGAACATGGTATAGAACGGATTCAGTTTTTGTATATCAAACTGCAGTTCAAAAATGCTTTCGTTGCTGTTACCGTTTGTATACAAGGTTTGGTACCACAGGTTGGCATCGGTGCCATTTATTAAACCAAAGGAATTGGTATTGATGACCTTATTGCATGCAGCCACACACTCTGTATATTTTTCGAGCCACAGGTAAACATCGGCCTGTATGGCATTGATTGCGGCTTTTGTTATTCTTCCTTTATTGGAAGCCCTGTCGCCGTAATCAACTACTGCAAAAGGTTCTGCTTCATTCAGATCTTTCAATACCTGCGCCAACACTTCGCTCTGCGGGCTTTTTGGAAGAGAAACAATATCCTTATCGCTCGCTGTAGCTTTTAATTTTAAAGGCACCTGGTCAAAAGTTCTTACCAAATAAAAATACATTAAGGCCCTTACGGCTTTTGCTTCGGCAATGGCTTTATCTAATGCTGCCTGGGTAAAAGTTGCATCCTTCTCCAAAACACCGGGTGCAAAATCAATTAAAGTATTGCAGTAATTTATTGTTTCGTACATACCACGCCAGTTGGCAATAGAGTTGGTAGGCAGTATGCTTACATTAATCACATCGATCTGCTCGGCGGTAGTTGCCAGGGTGGCCGAAACCATATCAGCCCGCAGCTCACCCCAAAGAAAAAATGTTTCAGCAGCATTTCTTGAACCGGTGGCAGAGCCTGTGAGTGATGCATAAATTCCGGTAACCGAAGCCTGAACCTGTTCTTTGGTCTTCCAGTATTCTGCACCGGTTAACCCATCCTGCGGCTGCAGATCGAGCCATTTTTTACAGGATAAAGATGGCAGCAACAGCACCAGCATTAATAATTTTACAATTGTACTTTTAAACATTTTATTTCTTTTATATTATTTTAAAAACTTGCTGTTATACCAATGGTGTATGTTTTTACAGGCGGTGTGTAAGAATAATCTACGGCCACCCTGAAAGGATCACTTCCTCTTACACTTACTTCCGGATCCTGGCCGGTGTAATTTGTCCAGGTAAATAAATTTTCTACAGTAAAGTAACCGCTCAGGTTTTTTATGTGTAGTCTTTGAACTATTTTTTTAGGTGCTGTATAGCGTACGGTTGCTGTTCTAAAACGCAGGAAGGAAGCATCTTCCACATACCTGTCGCTGCCCAGCCAGTTATAACCTGTACGATATAATGCCCTTGGCATATCGGTAACATCTCCATCCTGCCTCCATCTTCTTAATGTAGCCGTACTTTGGTTATCGAAAC
>JANNYY010000108.1:0-6488 GCA_031410355.1 Chitinophagaceae bacterium
TTTAATTAAATAATAATTTTGTTTTATAGATATGACTGAATTTCTTAATTTAATTTATTTTTAGTTAAACTATTTAATAATTTTTTTATAACCTAATTTGAGATATATTCATTATAAGATATTGTATTTAAGTAGATTATATAAGTATTATACCAACTAATTAAATTAGACATAAAACTTTGCAACTTCCATACATATTTTCATGAATAAGCCTAATAATCTTAGTGTCAAAAAATTACAACTAAATTTATATAATTGGCGATTAATATTTTCCCTTAAATTACAGCATCAAAAAAACATTCGTGAAAATCAGACATCTTTCCTACCCCATTTCCGTTGCAATATTTTTATTATTTACGACATCCTGTCAGGCTCCAAAAGATTTGGTTTACCGCGATTTTAAAAATCTGAAAATTGAAAAAATTGGTTTTGCAGCCACAACACTTAAGCTTGACCTGGTTTATTATAATCCCAATAACTTTGGTTTACAGCTCAAATACACTGATCTGGATATTTATGTAAATAGTAATTACCTGGGCCATAGCTCACAGGATTATCAAATAACCATACCCCGGCTTGCGGAATTTACTATGCCCCTGGCCATTGAAGTTGACATGAAGAATTTGCTGAAAAATGCTTTTCCAACATTATTAGGGAAAGAAGTGCTTGTAAAAGTTACAGGTACTGTAAAGCTTGGGAAGGCAAATATATATAAAACCTTTCCGGTTAATTATGAAGGTGTGCAGATATTTTCTTCGTTTTAAAGGAGAATTTAATGCTTTTAAAAGGCTGATTAAGTGGAGAATTATTGCTTTACTGCCGGAGCCGGAACAGCAGGTTTTACAGTTTTAGAAGCTTCAATTTGCACTTTACACGCCTTGGGCAAACGTTTAAATGCATATTCTTCAGCTTCAATATCATCAGCATCGTAACCAAGATTTGCAATGGCTACTTTTATGTTTTCAAGCGTAGTACGATCGTTTAACCAGGTAACTGTCGTGGTTTTTTGTTTAATATTCACTTTTACAGAGCCAACACCCTGGGTGTGGCTTATAAAAAATTCTACTTTATCCTTGCATGCATCACATAGTATGGTTGGCGTTTTAATAACTGCTTTACCAGAAACTTTTTGAGTTTGCTGGTATTGGGCAAAACTTATAGATACTACGCTGAAAATGGCCAATAAACTGAGTGCAAATGCTTTCATACTGCAATATTTTAAATAAAGTTATTAAATTCCCTTCCAATTGGCAGGGTCGGCACTCCAGTTTAACAAGGTATTTTGTTCTCCGGCTGCAATTATACCTTTTTCAACCGCCAAACTTAACAGTGTTTGATAATTTGTAAGCGATTGGTATGGTATATTGGCTGCTTTAAAGGCAATATCCGCAATTTCAAAGCCATAAGTAAATATAGAAACCATGCCAATTACTTCTGCCCCGGCAGCTTTTAATACATCGCAAACCTGTAAACTGCTTTTGCCGGTTGAAACCAGGTCTTCTATAACCAAAACTTTTTGCCCTTTTTCCAGTTGGCCTTCTACCTGGTTGCTTAAGCCATGCTCTTTAGGTTTTGGGCGAACATATATATAAGGCAGTTTTAACTGGTCTGCGGCCATGGCACCCCAGGCAATTCCCGCTGTTGCAACACCGGCAAGCACATCAGCCTCCGCAAATTTTTCGAAAATAACACTGCACATTTCGCTTTTTATAAAATCGCGGATGTAGGGGAAAGATAAAACCTTTCGGTTATCGCAGTATATCGGGCTTTTCCAGCCACTTGCCCAGGTAAAGGGTTGTTGCGGGCTCAATTTAATTGCATTAATTTGTAAAAGCTTTTCAGCTACGGCTTTTTCGTTAGTCATGCTGCAAATTTAGGAAATAGGAACAAGCTTTGAGCTATGAGCGATGAGCAGTTAGCTATGAGCTGTGAGCAAAACAATTGAATTTTTACAATAGAAACAAGCTGTGTGCTAATTAGCTGCGGGTTGTGAGGAAAACAATAAAATATTTAAACCTGCGGTTAACTGCTCACAGCTCTAAGCTAACCGCTCAAACCTTATTTATGTACATAAACATTTATTTTGGCGATAAACCGGTAATTCTTTGTAATGAAATTGACAAAGACCTGAATGAAATTTTACACCACCCTGATGCTGTATTTGTAGATGAGATATCGCCCAGGGCCATAAAATCTATGTTGCATGAGATAAAAAAAGAGGAGTTTCATGCCGGGGTAATATGGCATACCGACCTTGATAAACTAAAAGAGACCTTCTTTAAAAATTTTAAAATGATTGAAGCTGCCGGTGGTATTGTACAAAATGATAAAAAAGAGATCCTGTTTATTTACCGGCTCGGAAAATGGGATCTGCCAAAGGGCAAGATGGAAAAAGGAGAAAAGGAAGAAGCGTGTGCTTTACGTGAAGTAACTGAAGAGACTGGTGTTACAAATCTTCATTTAAAAAAGAAGATCGGCGAAACCTACCATGCGTATGATGAATTTGGCAAGCATTTTTTAAAAATTTCGCACTGGTATCATATTACCTGTTCATCTACCCAAATATTAAAACCACAAACCGAGGAAGATATTACTGAAGTAAAATGGGTGAAGACATTAGATATTAAAGAGCCTTTGAAAGATACTTATCCTTCTATAAAAAATATATTGAGTACTTTTTTTGATACACCGTAAAAAGGTTATGGGTTTGGTGTTTTGTGTTTGTTCTAACTTTGGCAGTTCACTTTTTTTTCATATTAGCATATTAGCATATTAGCATATTAGCACATTATTCCGTTTTCTTCAAAATGGCGACTGTAAGCCTGCTTATACAAACCAGTTTTTTTCTTTCATCATGAATTTTTATATCCCATACATGTGTGGTTGCTCCAATGTGCAGGGGTTTGCATGTTGCTGTTACATAACCGCTCCTGGCGCTGCGTACGTGATTGGCGTTAATCTCTAAACCTACACAAATAAATTTTTCAGCATCCATTACAAAATGAGAAGCCAGGCTGCCAATAGTTTCGGCCAATGCACAACTGGCACCACCATGTAATAGGCCATAGGGCTGCTTTGTACGTTCATCAACCGGCATGCGCATTACCAGGTAATCATCCCCAAGTTCTACCCATTCCATTCTTAAAAATTCGGCCATTGTTTTTGGGCCAAGGGGAGTTAAACCGGGTAGTGATAATGATTTATTAAACCAGATAGACATAGTTGATGTTAAAGTTAAGATGGAAAATTTATTTCCTTTTTTTGAGAGACTGTTTTACAACATCGGGTAAAAACTGTGAAACATCGCCACCATTTCTTAAAACATCCCTTACCAAGGTTGATGCAACTGATGTGAATTGCGGTAAACAGGTTAGAAAAATAGTTTCAATCCGTTGATCAATACTCCTGTTCATATCTGCAATGGCTTTTTCGTATTCAAAATCATTTACGTACCTGATGCCGCGAAGTATAAAATTAGCACTCACTTTTTTGCAACAATCAACTGTTAAACCATCGTAAGCAAGTGCTTCTACTTTTGGATTATTCTTATATATTTCCCGCAACCATTTTAGCCGTTGCCTTTCGCTGAACATGGGTTTTTTATTAGCGTTGCGGCCAATACCAATTACCAGTTTATCAAACAAAGGCAGTGCCCGGTCAATAATATCGGTATGTCCCAGTGTTACGGGATCAAATGTGCCGGGGAATAAACAAATTCTATTCATATTAGTAGCCTCACCCCAACCCCTCTCCCAAGGAGAGGGAACTGGAAGACATATGTGAAGATTATGTTTTGCAATATTAAATTATTGTGGTCATTTAGTTCAATACACAATTCCATCTTCACTTTAATCTCAAACATTTCCTCCCCCTTTGGGGTTCCTTGATAAGGGAACGAACGAAGTTCTTGAGGGGGCCAAAAGGTACAATGCAGCCATCCTGACTGCCACCCCATTTTCAACTTGTTGCAAAATAATAGATTGATTACTGTCTGCCACATCGCTGTCAATTTCTACGCCCCTGTTAATAGGCCCCGGGTGCATAATTACAATTTCTTTCTTTAAACTATCCAGTAATTTTTTGCTCACACCATAAGCCAGGTTGTATTCCCGCAGCGATGAAAAAAGTACCTGGTTCTGCCTTTCCAGTTGAATACGTAGTATGTTTGCCACATCGCACCATTCCAAAGCTTTCTTTAAATTATATTCAACTTTTACATTCAATGCTTTTTTTATGTATTTGGGAATAAGCGTAGGCGGCCCGGCAACCATCACCTCTGCGCCCATTTTATTTAAGAGGTAAATATTGCTGAGTGCAACCCTGGAGTGCATAATATCGCCAACCAAAACAACTTTCTTTCCTTCCAACGATCCTGATCTTTCCTGAATAGATAAAGCATCCAGCAATGCCTGTGTTGGATGTTCGTTTATACCATCGCCTGCATTTATTATTGCCGCAGGAATATGCTTGGCTAAAAAATGCGGTGCTCCACTGGCGCTATGGCGCATCACCACCATATCCACTTTCATACTTAAAATATTATTCACTGTGTCGAGCAGAGTTTCTCCTTTTGATACGGATGAGGCAGAAGCAGAAAAATTAATGGTGTCGGCACCCAGCCTTTTTTCGGCCAGCTCAAAAGATATCCTGGTACGTGTAGAATTTTCGTAAAATAAGTTCACAATAGTTACATCACGCAGGGAGGGTACTTTTTTTACAGAGCGCTGTAATACTTCTTTAAATTGAGTGGCGGTTGATAAAATAAGGGAAATATCTGTTGCGGTGAGGTCTTTAATGCCCAATAGATGTTTGGTAGATAGTTGCATTAAGCAGCGAAGTTAAAGGAAAAAGATAATAAGAACAAATAAGCGGTTAGTTCGTAGCGGTTAGCTTTTAGCTCGTACCTCGTAGCTAAAAACTTATGGCTCTAATAAAGTACTACCGCTTCCTTATCCCACTCCACTTTTACTTTTTGAGATGTAACAGAATCAATAGCTTTTCCACAATAATCAGGCTGGATGGGGAGTTCACGGTTGAATCTTCTGTCAACCAATACACACAATTCAACTTTTTTTGGCCTTCCAAAATCCTGGATGGCATCCAGGGCAGCACGGATGGTTCGGCCTGTGTACAGCACATCATCAATTAAAACCACTTTTCTATCTTCAATTGAAAAAGGTATATCGGTTGTATTGGCAACATGCAGTTCGTCCCGTACATCATCACGGTAAAAAGTAATATCCAAAATTCCGTACTGTATTTTTTCACCAGGGCAAAGCTGTTGAATACATTCCATCAATTTAGCACCAACCTGTATGCCCCGTGGCTGAATACCAATAAACACCACATCATTCAAATTCAAATTATTTTCTAAAAGCTGATGAGCCAGTCTTAAGATAGTAAGATGTAACTGTTGTTTATCTAAAATCGTTTTCAATTAAAATATTTGTAAAGCGAATTTATCTGTTATTGACCGATAAAAAAAGTCCCGGTTTGCAGGGACTTTTATGTTTTACGATTTTGCTGAACTATTTTCCGCCTTTCAGATGCTTCTGTAATAATTCCAGGTCTTCCCACTTAGCTTCCGCAGCAAGTTTGGCCTGCTTTGGCCAGGTACCCGGATTATGGATGCTGAATTTGTTTCCCCCGGCATCCAATATCTCTTTTAAAGTTTTAATGGTTGCTTTTGAAAGTTGCTTATAAGTATGAATTTTATTTTTATACAGTAATGCTTCAATCTTATTTCCAATGCCTTCCACTTTTGTGAGATCATCTTTTAAAATAACAGCTTTGGCTTTTGCCCGCAGGACGCCGGGTGCAACTGCTTTTGGCTTAACAGCTTTTTGCTTTGCAGGTATTGGGCTTTGCACATTTGCATGCTCAATAATTTCAGGAACCCTGATAACACAATTCATTACAGGGAATCCCGACATTTCCGAAGCCACTTTCTCTCCATTATCATTTACCCACCTTCCATTGCTGAGCAGGTACCGATACTGATAATCCTTTCCTGCAGCAAGTTCTACCTCAACCGTCATAGAGCCATCGGCCTGCTTTTGCAGGTAAAATCCTTCTTCTAAATTCCAATTATTAAATTCTCCCAATAAAACACATTCATCTGCGCCTATAATATTAGCTGCAGGTAATGTAAACCTGATCTTTGTTGTCATTTTTATATTTAATTGTTTTTTTTAAAATTATTTCTCCTGCAAAAAAGGGTAGCTGTAATCTGTTGCAGAATTAAAGGTTTCTTTAATTGTACGGGCACTTAACCAACGGTATAAATTTAAAATAGAACCAGCTTTATCATTTGTACCACTTCCCCTTGCACCGCCAAAAGGCTGCTGGCCCACAACTGCACCGGTTGGTTTATCATTGATGTAAAAATTGCCGGCGCTGTTGCGTAGTTTATCAGTTGCCAGTTCTACCGCAAAACGATCCTGTGCAATGACAGCGCCTGTTAATGCATACGGCGAAGTTTCATCAAC
>JANNYY010000109.1:0-10655 GCA_031410355.1 Chitinophagaceae bacterium
GGAGGCACCATACTTTTTATAGTATGCAAAACGCCATTTTTTACATACCTGTCTGTTGTTTCAATATCTGCATCCTCAAATTTGGTTGTACTAAAATTGTTGTATTTGCCATTAAGCATTTTAATGCGAACGGGCGCTGCCACATCTCTTGTAAAATACAACTGGTTAGAAATATGATTCAGAATAAAAGCCCTGAGTTTTACAGGATCGGCAACTGTTGCAGGGTCTATTGTTTGTAAGGCAGTATTTGTTGGCGCCCAAACGGTAAAAGTTTTGGATGCCTGCAATAAAGAATCTAAACCTGCCAGGCCCACATATTCCCTGAATTTACTCAACTGGGGAGTTGATGAAATTGCCTCCAGCAGATTTTGTGTGAGATCTTGCTGAATTACTTCATTATGATCTTTCCATTTATTACAACCTGTAATTATAAGCGTAAAAAACAAAACAATTACTGCTATCTTTTTTTTATTATACATTTCGAAATATTTAATGCTCTTGTTTATCATTTTAGAAATACTGCAATGTTCCGTCACGGTTAAATCTTGGTAAATACTGATTGTCGTTTATTGGAATAAAATGAATCATATCAAGATAATTTTCAGGGTTTCCTGTACCGGCTGCAGGCAAAGAACGAAGCGTGATCTTATGCCTGTCGGTAGTAGTAACATCTATTATTCCTAAAAATTTACCTGTCATATTTTGTGTGGTGGTTGGCGAATATTTTTTCCAGCCAAGTGCTTCCAGTTCACCATCAGTTAAATTGGGGCGTTGCTCGGTAAAATTAAAAGTTCTTGACATGGCAACCCCATCATAATCTACCTGCACCGGCATGTTGGAGCCCCCGGGCAAACCTACAGTACCGGATCCTTTGGCCGCCCTGTAACATATCCAAACTTTATATCTTCCCTTAATAATTATTGGGGTGGTAAATTCTATCCAGTTATGACGGCTTGTATTGCCCATTTGTACCCTCAGATAATCACCCCAGAAAACAGGAATAGAACCAGTTGTGGTAAATACATATTCCAGCACATTGGTAGGGCTGTTCCAGGTAAAATCTTTAACCGAACCATAAGCAAAATTAAAATTTGCCCTTCTGAAAACAGCCGGTAATTTCCTTACTTCCGGAAAATCTGCCACATCCCAATATACCGCTGTTGGGAAGCGGATCTTAGGCCTGAAATGAGCTAAGGCAGTATGCAATACTCCTGTGGTTGCAGATAAATCGCTTGTTGCACGCTCAAGTTCAATACCCTGCTCATGTACGCCATTAAAGTCCAGGTCATTAATCAAAACCCTCTCTCCATCTAATTTTGATGCCAATACCTCCAAAGGTGCCAGCGTAATATGAGAGCTTGCGGAAACTATATCAGCCAGGTATTTATTATCGGGAATGATGTGGTATTTTATATAAATATTTAAACTGTCTAACGGATTTAAAGGGTTGCCGGTATTTGAATATTTTGCTTTTAATGCGGCATAACTTACAATTCCGGAATCTAATAAAGCCTTGTTGGTTTCTGCTAAAACAGTAAACCATCTTCTTAATGACGGGATAGTGCTGTTGATGGTATTAATGGTATCGTAATAACCTGTGGCCTGCAATGCCTGTTTAAAAATTGAAAACTTCGCATCGGCCGAGATCAATTCGGCAATAGATTTTGATGCCGGTTTTAAAACCCTGTCTATCTGGTGTATTAAACCATTACCTGTTTTAATGTTTGCCGATGTGATGGTGCCCTGCCTGTTTACCAAAATGGAAGAAACACCCCCATTATTTACAACTGCTGTAACCAGGTATTGTCCATACATAGTTATGGCAGGCAACTTGCCATCTTTAAATGTACCGGTTGGCAGTGTATCTTCAAGCAAATGAAATTTTACAATGGCCTGGGCTTCTGCCTCGGTAAGGGCACTTAAAGTTTTACTTATTTCCGTTAAGTATATACTTACCGCACTGTCTGTTGGCACAAACATAGTGTAAGAGCCATAGGCATTTAAAAAGCCTGCATAGCCCGATTTATCTACTATTGCCGCAATAGATGAATATTTATCCGGATGGGCTTTTAGGTAACTGTAGATATTAAGGTCGCTGGTGGTACCTTCCACAAAGTTTATTTTTTTACAGCTATTGCTATAAAGAATAAAAAGCAGGCCAACCATTGCGGTAAGCAGGATGATGGAATATTTTTTCATATACATTTTATTTTTTAAAAGAATTACTTATAAAAAGGGTTTTGCACCAAAGCCTTGTTCGTTGATAGTTCGTAAGAAAGAATTGGCAAATAATGGCAATTTTTATCCCTGAACTTTGCTATGGCCGATTGCTGCCTGTTGGGAGGCACTGTAGTGGCAACTACATCAAGCAAAATATCTAACCGGGCATAATTATCCCTGCGGGCATTTCTTAAAAGGTCAAACCATCGTTTGCCTTCAAATGCAAATTCCCGGGCTCTTTCGTCTAAAACATAATCTGCAATGGCTACTTTATCAGTTGGTGCGGGGTTGACTGCTGTTGCAGCTAAAGCCCTGGCCCTGGTTCTTATAAGATTGATAATATCCAGGGCATCCTGGCCATTACCTAACTGATTTTGTGCCTCGGCTTTCATTAACAGGATATCGGCATAGCGGTACATGATCCAGTGTGCATAAGATTCTTCCTGTGCACGTGCTGTTGTATTGGTTAAGCCGATGTATTTCCATATTACCTGGTCGGTAGCTCTTACTGCTGCCCCATCGGCACGGATATCGAATTTTAATGGATCTAAAAAATCAACTGTATATATTTTGTCCATTACAATCGGGTTGGCCAAAAACCTTCTTTGTGTGGTCATAAATATGGGATAAAAAGGATTCAGTTTTTGAATATCAAACTGTAATTCAAAAATACTTTCGTTACTGTTTCCATTCACATATAAAGTCTGATACCAGGTATTGGCATCAATACCACTTATTAAACCAAAAGAATTAGTGTTAATAACCTTGTTGCAGGCAGCGACACATTCTGTATATTTATCAAGCCACAGGTAAACATCGGCCTGTATAGCATTAATGGCGGCTTTTGTTATCCTGCCTTTGTTTGATGCCCTGTCGCCATAATCTGTTACTGCAAAGGGCTCCGCTTCATTTAAATCTTTTAATACCTGCGCCAGCACTTCGGCCTGTGGGCTTTTGGGAATAGAAACTATATCTTTATCACTTATTGTGGCTTTTAATTTTAACGGTACCTGGTCAAAAGTACGTACTAAGTAAAAATACATCACAGCCCTTATTGCTTTTGCTTCGGCAATTGCTTTATCTAATGCTGCCTGCGTAAATGTTGCATCCTGTGCCAGTACCCCTGGTGCAAGATCTATTAGTGTGTTGCAATAATTTATGGTTTGGTAAATACCACGCCAGTTTGCAATTGAATTGGTAGGTAATATGCTCACGTTGATCACATCAATCTGTTCAGCGGTGGTTGCAAGGGTAGCTGCTACCATATCAGCTCTCAATTCTCCCCAAAGAAAAAAAGTTTCAGCAGCATTTCTTGTACCGGTTGCAGAGCCCGTAAGCGATGCATAAATCCCGATAACCGAAGCCTGCACCTGTTCTTTTGTCTTCCAGTATTCGGCACCCGTTAAACCATCCTGCGGCTGCAGATCGAGCCATTTTTTACAGGATAAAAATGGCAGCAGCATCAGCACCATTAATAACTTCAACATTGTTCTTTTAAACATTTTGTTTTTTTTAAATTAATTTAAAAACTTGCAGTTATACCAATTGTATATGTTTTTACAGGAGGTGTGTAAGAATAATCTACAGCCACCCGGAAAGGGTCACTTCCTCTTACACTTACTTCCGGATCCTGCCCGGTGTAATTTGTCCAGGTATATAAGTTTTCTACAGTTATATAACCACTGAGGTTTTTTATTTTAAGTTTTTGAATTATTTTTTTAGGAGCTGTATAACGCACGGTTGCAGTTCTAAAACGCAGAAAGGATGCATTTTCCACATACCTGTCGCTGCCTAACCAGTTATAGCCGGTACGGTATAATGCTCTTGGCATATCCGTAATATCACCATCTTTTTTCCATCTTCTTAATGTAGCCGTACTCTGGTTATCAAAACCATACATATTGGTGGTATTAATTTTGGTTCCGTTTACCAGGTCAAACTTATACCTGTAATTAAAAAAAGCAGTAAACTTCCATTGTCCCTTGTAGGAAACTGAAGAGCCAAAACCTCCGGTATATTTAGGGTTGCTGTTTCCGAGGTAAACAATATCCTGGTAATTGATATTCCCATCATGGTTAATATCTTCATACATGGCATCGCCGGGCTGAAAAGTGTAGCCAATACTTGGATAATTAAATTTCATGTAAATAGTTTGCCCTGTTGGCCCAATAATATTTGACCCCTTATCATCTGTTGCAATGGTTGATTGCAGATCTTTATAAACACCTTTGTATTTGAAACCGTAAAAAGAACCAAAAGGATTATTTACCTGTAAAAAAGTTTTATACTGCCCGTTTGCAGTAATATCACCTTTGTCTGTTGGGTACAGGTCAGATATTTCACGTATCAGGTTAATGTTACGGGAAATATTAAAATTAACATCTACCTGCCAGTTTTTGGTTTTGTATGGTATTACACTAAGCCCTAATTCAAAGCCCTGGTTATCCATTGTACCCACATTCATATCAACACTGTTGTAACCGTTAATGGAAGAAATTTGCAAACCGGGGAAATACATATTTTTAGTACGGTTTACATAAAATTCAACATCGGCTGTAAAGCGCCTTTTAAACATGCTTAAGTTAATACCTGCATTTTGACCTATAATGGTTTCCCATTTTAAATCAGACAACTCCATATTGGCAGGATACACACCTGCCTGCCCCAGGTAAGTCCAGGAAAAAGTATTATAAGTACTGATATAGCTGTAATCTCTTTTTGGTGCATTACCCGATTCTCCGTAACTAACCCTGAAACTAAGATCATCAATATATTTCGAAAACCGCTTCATGAATTTTTCATCAGAAACTCTCCAGCGGGCAGATACAGATGGAAATAAACCATACCTGTTTTCGGGTCCAAACCTGGAGTTGCCGTCTCCCCGGATGCCGGCGTTGAAAAGGTATTTATCTTTATAACTGTACTGGCCATTAACCAATAAACCAATACTGCGTGTTTGCCCGGTAATTGAGGTTAATCTTGTTTCGCTGTTTTGTGTACGTGATGGGGATGAAGGATCCTGTAAAACAGAAGAAGCTGTATTGGAAGTTAGTATTTCCTGCGAAACGTATTTATTATCATACGTGTTTAAGGAAATAAAACTCATTAGTTTATGTTTTGCGTTTTTAAGATTGGGTGTGTAAACCAGGTTAGTTTTTGTCTGCACATTAAAAACATCTATATCTCCGTCGTAAGCCCTGTTTACAGAAGGTTCGGTCCATGGCCTTCCAGTAGCGGTTTGGGGTAAAAAAGTATTGTTTTTGTTATTGTTTATATCAAACTGCACATCAAAAGTTGCCATCAGTACTTTCTTTAAAATTTCGTACTGCAGGTTAAAATGGGGAGTTACCCGTTGGCTGATTATATTATTTTTTGCATCATTGGCCATAGCAACAGGGTTACTTGTTCCGGAAACTGAACCGCTTGAACTTACACCTATGTACTGGCCCTGGATATTATTAGCTGGTGTAAAATAATTGCCCGAAAGATTTCCAAACTCATCATATTCATAAATACTCATGTTGGGCATTTTACGGTAAGCCAGATCGCGTAAGTTGGTTGCAAAATTCCTGTTGTTATCTGTATAAGAATAGGAAAAATCAGAGCGGAACCGGATACGTTCAGAAACGATATAATCTAAATTAATACGGTTACTGATACGTTTTAAATAAGTACCAATGGTTGTTCCTTTTTGATCAAGATAACCAAGTGATACATAATACCTGGCTTTTTCGCCACCGCCTGTCATGGAAATATTATGATCCTGTGTAACCCCGGTTTGTGTGATGGCTTTGATCCAGTCGGTGTTTTTACTGTAATTATTATACCAGTACGGATCGTTGGGATCGTACTGAAATTCTTTTACGTTTTGCGTATTTAATGGAGTACCCGTAGCATTCATATAAGCCTCGGGTATCAAAGTAGAATAACGGTCTCCCGAAAGCATAGGTATTGCTTCGGGCTGTTTGGTAATGGAAGTTTTATTGGTGTAGGTAAATGAAGGTTTGCTTACTACCCCCCTTTTTGTGGTTATCACCACTACCCCGTTGGCAGCTCGTGAACCCCATACAGCAGTTGCAGCTGCGTCTTTTAAAATGGTTATGTCTTTTATATCGGTGGGCGCTATATTTAATAAACTTGCATAGCCCAGTTCATCAGCAGCGCCAAAATTAAAATCAGAAGGGATTGAAGTTTCGTAAGGCATACCATCAACAACTATCAAAGGGTCGTTCGATGAGTTAATGGATGATGTTCCCCTGATGCGGATCTGCATCCCTGCACCGGGATCGCCGGAATTTGCAGTGATATCCACGCCGGACAATCTTCCCTGCAAAGCCTGGTCAATTGATGCCGCCTGCATTTCTTCCATGTCTTTTGCACTGATACGGGATTGTGCCGTGGTTAGCTCCCTTTCCGAGATCTGTATCATTCCGTTATCCCCTTTTCTGCTTGATATAACCACTACATCGCCCAGATCTTTGTTATTACTTTCCATAGCAATATTGAAAGTTGTACGTGTGTTTAACGATAAAAGCTGGGAGCGGAAACTGATATGGCTGAAAGACAGCTTATTTGCAGTGTTTGAAATTTTTATTACAAAATTCCCTTCAACATCTGTTTTCACTGCCCGTATAGTCCTGCCATCGGCATCAACTTCTGCTACAGTTACATCTGCTACCGGGGCTTTATTGCCACCTGTAATTTTACCCTGCACAGTGGTTGTTTGTGCCTGTATTGCATTGGCAAATAATATTGCAAATAACAGGCAACTGAGTTTTGTAAATACTATTTTCATTATAAAAATACTTTGTGCCCAACTTTCCGCAAGGGGGCGGAGAACTGTAGCTTTTAAAATTTAATTTCTATATTAATTTATAATCCAAATTTTATTGATATTTCAAATAATTATCTACCAGGTGTATTACTGTTCTGTTAGATAAATTATTACTTAATGCTGTTACCAACCTGGCTTTGCGCCCAAAACCATCACCCACTTCAAAAATACCCCCGGGATAAAGTATAGAGAACGTTACAGGATCGCCTGCTGCATTTCTTAATAACGAAGGATAAGAACCGATATCAAGTCCATTGGCAATAACCGTACGTTTATCCAGGATGTGGTACTGAATAAATTTTTCCACTTTTACTTTATCTGCGGTTAGTGTTGGAATAAAATTGGGAACGCCTGCGGTACCCGGTAATAATCCATCATTGATAGCCTGTATCATTGATGCTTTGTTTGGAACAAAAAAGGTATAAAACGAACCGGCGGCAAGGCCTGTTATTTCGTAAGTAGCAGCATTAAATAAAGTTGAATTTTTTAAATAATTCCAGAAATAATTAAACTCCGATGCTGCCGGGGTTCCCAGAGTTTCAAGGTTTTTCCCTGGCAGGTAGTAAGGGAAATACAGCAGGTCATTTATATAAACCACCTGGCCATTCAATACCTTCCTCACACTATCTATTCTAACCGTTACTCCACGTTCGATGCTGCCTGCAGTAAATACCAGGTTGCCATCGTATTTTAAGAGCTCTCCTCCATAGGAGGATGTTATCCCTTTAAAGCCAGTAGTGCCAATATTTGCCAGTTCATTATTTGGTGTTTCTATCACGCCGGTATTCAGCATACGTAATAAATTGATCCTGTTACTGTCGTTGGTTGATGTGGCACCACCAACCGGGTTGGTAAATACCCAACCATTAGAGCCGGCGTTGTAACTGTAGCCTTTTGCTGCCAGTACGGCATCCGACATCATAAAAAGGGTATATTTTACATTAGGGTTGGTAATCAGGCTTTTCAAGTCCATATCCAGTAACCTGGTCATCAAAAGATAGCGGGGGTCTAAATAAGCTTTGCCATAAACCGTAGCAAATACATTGGGCTCATTTACTTTTTTTGTACCATAGAACAACCCATTACTCAAAATTTTCTTATCAATAATATCTGTAGTATTATTCATTTTGGCCGGCTCGCCCAGGAAATTATAGGTGCTGCTAAATTTATTTGGCCAAACAGTTGATTGCCACATGTGTGCATTTAACAGATCGGCAATAATACTTAAAGGCAGGGAAGTTATGCTTGGATATTGTTGTAAAACAACGGAATTAATATATTTATTTAAAGAATCGTTGTTAGGCACAAACATGGTCCATCCGTCCCGTTGCCCGTCATTATCCTGCAGTTTAAAATAATTTTCGTTATTGGGAGAAAATGCCAGCAAATTAGAATACACTTTTACTGCTACATCGGCACTGCCACCATGCAAAACCTGGTATTTATGGGTGGCATCTACATTATTTATAAACAATACCATAAACCGCTCAAGCAGGCTTCTGAAAACACTGTATTCGGGTTTGCTGCGCAAATACTGATCAATGCTTTTTGCAGGCGTTACTACTTTATCAATGATATGTATAACACCATTTTCGGCAGGTATATCTCTTTTTGTAACCCGTGCATTTGCAATATTAAAACCAGAAAAAGTTGAAGTTGGGTAAAAATAAGTATAGTCGGATGGTGTGAGGCCTACCGTGGTCAAATATTCACTCGTAAAGCAGGGGATATATTTATTACCATTATCGGCAGATACATAATAACCTGTATTGCTGCTGGTATTATTCCTGTTTGATGGTATAGCTATTACTGGCAGGCCTGCATACGTGGTATCTTTATAAAAACCTGTGTAATACGCAGTTCGTCGTTTAAAAGAAATATTGGGCACCCATCCCAAAGAAGACTGGTAATCATCTATCCTGTCTTTTTCAAATGCATTAAATACAAGCAGGTATTGTACTATCATTTGCGCCGTTGCAGAATCTACGCTTGCCACATTGCTAAATCCACGTGCCTGAATAAAGGCAGCAAATTCAGTATCGGCAGTAAATGCAGAGTCTGTTGGTGCAAAAATGGTCCAGTACCCGGCTGCTGCCAGTGTTTCTTTATAACCCGCTTTATCAATCAACGATACAAAGTTGGTAAACTTTCCATCAGCCGTTAATTGCTTGTAAATAGGGTCGGCAAGGGTTGAGGGCCTTTCGTAATACTCATCAAATTTCTTTTTACAGGAAGTAAACAATGCAGCAAACATGACTACATACGCCAGTTGGTAAATTTTTTTGTACATATAAATTTATGCTTTGAAAATAAATAATTTACTATAGTGCTATACAAAAAAACATCACTTTACCCATGGAGAAATAAAACCGAAAACTTTGGGATTGAATAACCAGTAAAACCTGGCCCTGTGTGAATTAATAAGTAGATTTTTTCTCATATAGCAAAATAATATCCGTTTTTTTTCGAAATACCTTAATCGAAAATTGAGCAATCAGGTTTTAAATGATAACCAAAATAATTCAGTTATTATATTTAATTCCACAACTAAATTCAGTTATTATCTATTACCAACTATCCTGTAGTATCCTGCAAAATCAAAAGCTAAACCTGGCAATACATTTTTTTGATGCGCTTTTATAACCAACACAGGATATATCAGTAATTCTAAGTCACAAAAGGTACAATTATTTCTGATAAACCGCGATACTTTTTTGTACTGCTGCACCTGAGCAGGGTAATCCTGCATTCTGTAGCAAAGGGTTAAAGCCTGTTGCCGGTCTTTATTTCAGCAAATACTTTTTAAGCCCGCATTGTTTAAGATTTTTTATTTCATTGCTTACAACCCTGGCATTTAATAAAGCACCTTCTTTACTGGTATGTGTATGTTCGTTAGGGAAAAAGGGTTTTACTTTTTCCGGCCCCATAGTATCGTATTCATCAGCAGTTAAGCTGTTAAGGTCAATAAAAAAAGCCCCGGTTGATTCTGCTGTTTGCTTTGCCCAAATACCATACCCGGTTCCATTATACCGTATCACTTTGCCGTCCTTCCAGTCGTTACGTGGAATGGGCGAACAGATGATTGCAGTAGCACCCTTTGCTTTTGCATCGTTTACAAACTTTGATAAATACCATCCGTAAGTATGCACTACTTCCTGTTGTTTGGTGATAGGGTTATAAATTTCTTTTGCAGAATCGCCCACACCTTTTATGGTTCCCCTTGCCCTGGCGGTATCATCCAACGGGCTGCTGTCGTTATGGCCAAACTGAATAATCACATAATCGCCTTTTTGTATTTTGTTCAATACTTTATCCCATAAACCTTTGGTTAAAAAAGTACGGCTGCTGGTGCCGCCCATTGCGTGGTTTTCTATCTTAATTTTTGTTGTATCAAAAAACGGCGCAACCAAATCGCCCCAGCCCCACATATTATTTGCACCATCGCCTTTACCATTTTTAACAGTACTATCGCCAATAATAAAAAAGGTGGGCTTTCTTTCTTCCTTTTTTAAAATGATGAAAGAAGAAAATAAAATGATTGCAATTATCAACAGGATATTTCTTTTTTTATGCGACAGCATGTTTTAATTTTTTTGTAGTA
>JANNYY010000110.1:0-7435 GCA_031410355.1 Chitinophagaceae bacterium
CTGATCTGCAGGGCCACTGGAATTATTTTTTTGCTGTGAAAGGTCTTTAATATGCTTTACCAGGTTATCTTCTTTATGATCATAAAAACCTGTAAGTACTATATTGGTGCCTGATGTTTTAAAAGACTTTACATCAAACAATTTACCGTTGATCAATATCTCTTTTCCGGGTTTTTCCCAATTTATATTTTCAGATGAAACAGTGATTGTTTGTAACTGTTCCGTTTCAAATCTTTGTTTCCTTTGATTTTGTAAAATATTTTGTTTTACGAAAATACATACAGATAATAACAACGGTAAAGCTACCAGAAGCAATAATCCCAAAGCAGTTGTCTGTTTTTTAAGCGGTACCATAAAGCGAAAAGAAAACGAAGTTAACAATTATTTTTTCTAAGTAAGCTATCTGGCGGGTAATTTTGGTTAATAGTATTTGTTACTACTACAACCGAATGGGTAAGTGTAAGCTCTTGTTGCTTACTTAATTTGGCATATTTGTGTATCCACAGGTACAAATTAAAGGGCATTTCATTTTTTTACCAGTTCATTACTTATATCTGCGGCTTTATTTTTTGCAGCACGAATGAATTATATGATAACAAAAACTAACAGTAAAATCTGAAAAGTCCTTTTTAAAATTTTCTTTAGCATTATTTTTTAAACTAATCAATCAAAATATTTCCGGTCATTTCTTTGGGAATTGGTAAGCCCATCAGTGTTAAAATGGTTGGGGCAATATCACCCAATTTGCCTGGTCTAATTTTTCCTTTCCAGGTTTTATCAATTAAAAATAACGGAACCAGGTTTAATGTATGTGCTGTATTTGGTGTACCATCTTCATTAATAGCATAATCGGCATTACCATGATCGGCAGTTAAAAACACGGCGTAATCATTTTGCAGTGCAGCAGTAACCACTTTTTCTACACAACCATCAACCGTTTCCACAGCTTTAATGATGGCTTCCCAAACGCCTGTGTGGCCCACCATATCTGCATTTGCAAAGTTCAGGCAAATAAAATCGGCAGACTTGTTATTTATTTCCTTAACAATTGCATCTGTTACTTCAAAGGCACTCATCTCAGGTTGTAAATCGTAGGTGGCAACTTTGGGAGATGGGATCATTATTCTTTTTTCACCTTCAAAAGGCACTTCTCTTCCACCACTAAAAAAGAAACTCACGTGCGGATATTTTTCTGTTTCTGCAATGCGTATCTGTGTTTTTTTATTTTGCTCCAGAATTTCGCCAATGGTGTTTTTCAGATCATCATTTTCAAATGCAACTTGTACATTTTCAAATTTATGATCGTACTGAGTCATTGTGGTATAATGCAGGTCCAGCTTTTGCATATCAAACAAGGGCATATCCATTTGTGTAAGTACCTGGGTTATTTCCCGGCAACGGTCTGTTCTAAAATTAAAACAGATAACGGCATCGCCATTCCTGATACCTGATACTTGATTCTTGACACTTGAATTAATAATCGGCTTTATAAATTCATCTGTAATTCCTTCTTCATAAGATTTTTTAACAGCAGTCAACATATCTGCAGTTATATAACCAAGGCCATTTACCAAAGCATCATAAGCCAGTTTCACCCTTTCCCAACGCTTATCACGGTCCATGGCATAGTAACGGCCAGTAATGCTGGCAATTTGCCCTGCTGTAACATTAAGATGAGCTTGCAGATCGGTTAAAAAGCCAAGCCCGCTTTTTGGGTCGGTATCCCTGCCGTCAGTAAAAGCATGAATAAGCACATTTGATAAACCTTCGGCCTTACACAAGGTGGTTAATGCTTTTATATGATTTAAATGAGAGTGTACACCACCATCGCTTACCAAACCCAGCAGGTGCAGCGGTTTATTATTATTTTTTGCGTACCGTATAGCAGTAAGCAAAGGTTCATTTGCTGCAAACTCACCGGTTTTAATGGCAACATTTATGCGTTGCAATTCCTGGTAAACAATGCGACCGGCACCTAAATTCAAATGCCCAACTTCGCTGTTACCCATTTGGCCGGGGGGCAAACCCACATCTTCGCCACAGGTAACTAAAGTTGTATTGGGGTAGCTGGCATACAATGAGCTAACAAACGGAGTTTTAGCATGTTGAATAGCATCACTTTTTTTATTTATGCCCAATCCCCATCCATCCATAATTATAAGTATAACTTTCTTATCTTTCATCTGCTAAAACTAAAATATTTGCAGCTATTTAAGGCCGGTTATTTGTAAAATGGGTATAAAAGAAACACTATAGCGGCAATTTAATTGGTATTGGCACGTTTTTAGTAATTCTATAGCTGAAAAACATTTACAAATAATGAAACAATTTTTTACTTTATTAACCATTGGAACGCTCTTAAGCTCTTTCACTGTTTTTTCCAGTATTGACGAAGTGATAAGTGCGATGAACTCTGGAAATTCGGCAGTTATCGCCAGATTTTTTGATAATACCGTTGAAATAAACACGCCTGATAAAAGCAACAGTTACAGTAAAAGCCAGGCAGAATTGGTTTTAAAAGATTTTTTCAGCTCTAACACTGTAAAAAGCTTTACTGTAATTCATAAAGGCGAAAATGCAGGTTCGCAATATTGTATTGGCACCCTGCTAACAAGAACCGGCAGTTACCGCACAACCATATTTATGAAACAAAAAGGCGATAAACAGGTGCTGCAGGGGATAACATTTGAGAATAAATAGCTTTTAAATAATTAAAATATAAACCCCGGAATTTCCGGGGTTTTGTTTTTATGTTCTTTCTTAGCTTTGCGGGTATGAATTTTAAGGAACAACTGGAACTACTGATAAAAAATGCACTTGCCGAAGATATTGGTGATGGCGATCATTCAACCCGATCATCTATCAATGCTGATGCAGAAGGTAAAGCTATTTTAAAAATTAAGGAAGATGGGATACTTGCGGGAGTGGAGGTAGCTGAAAAAATTTTCAGTTATATGCAGCCTGGTGTAGTGTTTACAGCCTTTAAAAAAGATGGCGATACGATGAAATATGGCGATATTGCTTTTGAAGTTAAGGCAAAAGTGCATACTATTTTACAATGCGAACGATTGGTTTTAAATTGTATGCAGCGCATGAGCGGTATTGCCACATTAACCCATCAATACACACATAAACTAAAGCGCTATAAAACCAAATTACTGGATACCAGGAAGACTACGCCTAACTTTCGCCTGTTGGAAAAAGAAGCAGTAAAAATTGGTGGTGGCGAAAATCACCGGTTTGGTTTGTATGATATGATCATGCTGAAAGACAATCATATTGATTATTGCGGAGGTATTGAAAAAGCTATTGAAAAAGCTTATACTTATGTTCATCAAAAAAAACCGGGTTTAAAAATAGAAGTGGAAACAAGAAATATTGAGGATGTAAAAAAAGTTATGGAAGTGGGGAAAGTAAATCGCATTATGCTTGATAATTTTACACCTGAACAAATTACTAAAGCACTAATAATTATTGATGGCCAATATGAAACAGAAGCCAGCGGCGGAATAAATATTGATAATATAGAGGCTTACGCAGCCACAGGGGTAGATTATATTTCGAGCGGCGCAATTATTCACCAGGCAAGAAGCCTGGATTTGAGTTTAAAAGCAGTAATTATTTAAGCTATGGTGAAGAAAAAAATACAATCATCGGGCGGCCTGGTTTACTCAACCGATCCTGATTTTAAATTGCCTGGTGAAACTTTAGTAGAGCAGGAAACAATTGATCCATCTCAACAAAAATTAAAAATAAGGTTAGATACCAAACACCGGGCTGGTAAGGCCGTTACCCTGCTGGAAGGTTTTGTTGGTACTGATAATGACATGGAAGACCTTGGCAAAAAATTAAAATCTTTTTGCGGAACAGGAGGTTCGGTAAAAGATAGAGAAATAATTGTACAGGGCGATAACCGGGAAAAGATTTTACAATGGTTGCATAAAAATGGATATAAGTCTTCAAAAAAAGTATAAACTTTATTAAGAATTTTTTTTTTCTTCTAAAGCAGCAGCAGCAATACTTAACGCACCACTCGGGCATTTTTTTACCTGGCCAATAATTTGTGCAGTTTCTGCCTTGCCCATATCAATCCATGGTTTACGGCGTGGATCAAATACTCCTGCAAGGCCTTTAAAGCAGATAGCTGAATGAATGCACATATCAGGTTGCCAGACTACAGTTATTTCTCCATTGCTGTAATGATGCGTTTTTTGCGGCATAAAAATTTAGTTTAACAGTGTACTATGTTGTAAATTACAAAATAGGAGATTTTATTCCTAATTTTACACAAATAAAAAGCATGATTTCTAAAATATCAGAGGGTATTACCATTAGTGTGGAAACATACTATCAGCCTGATTACAGCAATCCTGTTAATACCGAATTTATGTTTGCTTACCGCATCACTATTGAAAACAACAATACATTTCCTGTAAAACTTTTACGCCGCCACTGGCATATTCACGACAGTAATGGAAGTTTACGTGAGGTTGAGGGCGAGGGTGTGGTGGGTGTTCAACCACAAATAAACCCCGGAGATTCATATCAATACATAAGTGGCTGCAACCTCCGGTCAGAAATTGGTAAAATGCATGGCACTTACCTGATGGAAAATATAAATAACAAAAAATCATTTAATGTAACTATTCCTGCATTTGAAATGTGTGCCCCCTTTAAATTGAATTAATTTAACCTTTTTGTACCTTATTTTTAACTTACCTTTGAACGTTCAAAAATGGGCATTTTTAGCTAAATTAAAATGTAATCTTTATAGCAATACGGAATGCTTTGCAGAACCAATGTTCTGATAAAACTGTAAATATCAATCATGGCAAAAATTACTTTTTCAAACAGCAACAACGATTTTTATCAAAGTTTAAAAATTTCTGTAGAAGAATATTTTGTAAAGAATAAAATTAAAAAAACAGGCGACTGGAGATTGTATATCAAAACGATCACTTTAGTTACAACGGCTTTGGCCATGTATAGTTTATTAATGTTTGTTACAGTAACCAACTGGCAGGCATTGTTGATCTGTGTAATATTTGGTATTTCACTGGCATCAATCGGCTTTAGTGTAATGCACGATGCCAATCACGGCAGTTATTCTACCAACACCAAATTAAATGATTTTTTGGGGTTAAGTTTAAATGCACTGGGAGCAAGCTCTTATCTCTGGAAACAAAAACACAATATCATTCACCATACCTATACCAATGTAGATGGTATTGACGACGACATTGCCAAGAGTCCTGTTATCCGCCATTGCGAATCGCAAAAATGGGTGCCCGCTCATAAAGTGCAATATTTGTACCTGCTACCTGTTTATGCCTTATCAACCATTTTTTGGATCTATATCATGGATTTTACAAAATATTTTTCACGTAAAATATTTACAACAGATGCGTGGAAGATGACGACAAAGAATCATGTAATTTTTTGGGCCACCAAAATTTTATACATTACATTTTATGTTGTATTACCCATTATGGTTTGGGGCGTTTTACCCTGGCTCGTGGGTTATTTAGTGCTGAATGCGGTCATGGGCCTGATCTTGTCACTCGTATTTCAACTGGCACATGTGGTTGAAAATACAGAGTTTGAACATATTCCACTGGATGCAACAAAACATCTTGAAACAGCCTGGGCTGAGCATCAAATGAAAACCACTGCAAATTTTGCCATGGGTAATAAAGTTATTTCCTGGTTTGTTGGCGGATTGAATTACCAGATTGAGCATCATCTTTTTCCACGGATAAGCCATGTGCATTATCCCGCTATCAGTAAAATAGTAATAGAAAAAAGTAAAGAATTTAACCTGCCTTATAATAAATACGATACCATGTCAGAAGCCGTTGCTTCGCACTTCAGGGTAATGAAACAACTGGGTAAAAAACCAGAGCAGGCAATGCAGCAGGTTCAGGCGGCCTAGCACCGGCCCCCTCTATCTCCCCCAAAGAGGGGAGGAAATAGCGAAGAACATGGTACATTTTATAACCCAAAGAAATTTAAGGTTTATATTTTGCCTGCTGAAAAACTGTTTCAGCATCGGTAGTCATCAATTCAGCCAAACTTGTTTTTGGATTTTTTTGCATGAACTTTTTTACAATTTGCCAGCCGGCAAAACTGCCAATATTCCCTGGAGATGCTT
Organism: Chitinophagaceae bacterium; assembly: GCA_031410355.1. GTDB lineage: Bacteria > Bacteroidota > Bacteroidia > Chitinophagales > Chitinophagaceae > Ferruginibacter. The sequence continues at coordinate 6,152 of JANNYY010000110.1, forward strand.
CTCCAAGTTCCTGAGTTTTTGGCCCTTCGCCAATATAATTTTTGATGATGTTGTTATCAATGGTTTGTAAAAAATTATTCTGTACAAACAATTCCCATACTGCGGCTTCGTGTTCATACACCCCTTTTAATTGCTCATTGGTGTAACCAATTAATTTATATTCTTCGGTTTTTGGTAAGAGTTTGCTTAATATAAACAACCTCTTTCCTTTTTCCACCATTTGCTGCACCAATGGCTTATCATCCATCTTTTCGGGATAAAGATCATTTACAATATTCTTCATGCAGTTTACTGCAATATAACCCGGCTCAAAGCGGTTGCTGATATATTCAGGATAAGTTTCCTGAACAAATGATGAACTGTATAAAGAGAAATTTTTACCCAAATGATGGTGCAAACCAACCAGGATCGCATCATCGGTTAGAATATCTCCATATCCATCAAGCGGGCCTATATAAGTAATGATCGTTTTGCGGTCTTTGTAAGCAGGAAAATAATATTTTACAAACTGCAGCCCTTGTTTTATTTCGTTTTCACAGGGAGTAAAATCTTTAAAAACGATTTGCGCTGTATCATAAACATGTTTGTATGCTGTAGTAAAACCATGCACATAATCAGCAGCACTGTCCGCCGACCATTTGGGATCTGTATTTAAAATAGTTGCTAAAAAATTCTCTCCAAAAGTTGGGTATTTCGATATCAGCATGTCCAGGTTGGCAGTATAATTTGCCGAATCAATTGAAAACAGCTCTTTCTCAAAACGCATGGTTTTCAATTCAACTTTTATATTTGATACATCAGGTGTTTTGTCTGCATTGTTGCAGGAAAAAAGTATGCAGGCAGCAAAAAGAAATACAAAGGATATTCTCATTATCTTATTTTAACTTTACAACTATAAAAAATCATTTCTAAACATAAAGTTAAGCCCGATTAAGGGTTTGGGGCATGAAAATATTTTTAGCACAGCAGAATTATCACATCGGCAATTTCGAAAGCAACACGCAAAAGATCATCAGTGCCATTCAATCAGCAAAAGAACAAGGCGGCGACCTGATCGTTTTCAGCGAGCTGAGTGTTTGTGGTTATGCTCCCCGTGATTTTCTGGAGTTTGAAGATTTTATTGGTAAAAGTTATGCAGCCATTGATATAATAAAGCAATATGCCGATACGATTGGTGTTTTGGTTGGTGCTCCTGATCGTAATCCCGTGAAAGAAGGAAAAGATCTGTTTAACGCAGCCTTTTTGTTGCACGAAAAGGAAATAAAAGCAGTTGCACACAAAACC
>JANNYY010000111.1:0-1782 GCA_031410355.1 Chitinophagaceae bacterium
TTTGGAAACTGTGTTTGCGTATCGGCAGTAAGCTGGCGGATAAATTGAAACAAATGCGGCTGCTCTTTTTCTGTTAATGCAATAGTGCCCGACTCGTCGTGTTTTTTAACAGAGAAAATAAATTTTATTAAAAAGATAACCACCATGATGCCGATGCTTATAATACCAAGCCCGGCAATAATACCAATAAGATGGCCGGAGTTAAGGATAACAAAGCCCCCGGCATACAGGCACCCAATGGCAAGCGCCACCGAAAGCAGCATTAATAAACCGTACACAATAAAAAACAGGATAATAGAAGTAAGTACTTTTTTCACTTCTTTTTTAAATGTTGCCGATGGGTTGGTAACCGATAAGGGAACATTAAGCGGCGTAACAGGGTACAAAGATTCAGGGCTGATCATACAGGGTAATTTTTTAAAAAAGAAAGATATGAAATTTATTTATTGAAGCTGATTTTGTGGTAGTTTTTATAAATTACTGTTTTATTATAATTTGCAGTAACCTCTATGATCTTTAATTTCATACCCATTATGCAAATACTCATCCTTATTATTTTTATCCTGGCAATTTTATTTGCAGTTAAGTTTCTACAAAAAAAGAGAATTACGGTAACAGATCCTCTGCCTGTACACCTTAAAAAAATCTTAGAAGACCAGGTGCCTTTTTATCAGCAGTTAAATGAAGACAAACAAAAAGAGTTTGTAGAACGTGCTGCAAAATTTTTAGCAACTACAAAGATATCCGGCGTTAAAACAATCGTAGAAGATATAGACAGGGTACTGATCGCCGCCAGCGCCATTATCCCCATTTTTAATTTCCCCGGATGGGAATATCGAAACTTACATGAAGTGCTGCTTTACCCCGATTCATTTGATCATGAATTTGAACAGCAGGGAGAAGGGAGAAATATTTTAGGCATGGTTGGCACCGGAGCTTTAAATCATGTGATGATATTATCGCAGTTTGAACTGAGGCAGGCTTTTACCAATACAACCGGTAAAAACAATACAGCCATTCATGAATTTGTACACCTGGTTGATAAAAGCGACGGAGAGATTGACGGCCTGCCAGAAGTCTTGCTTGATAAAAAATACATCAGGCCCTGGCTGCAACTGATGCGGCAGAAAATACAAGAAATTTATGATGATAATTCAGATATCAATCCTTACGGTGCAACCAACGAGGCAGAATTCTTTGCTGTAGTATCTGAATATTTTTTTGAGCGCCCCGACCTGCTGAAAGAAAATCACCCGGAGTTGTATGCTTTGTTGTTAAAAATATTTGATCCTGTAAAAAACAGCCAGTAATCTTACTGAACAAGCCACTGCATTTTTTATATAACCGCTCAGCATAATTAGTAATGCCTATTTTTATTACTTAAATATCTTGGCAGCCCAAATGAAACATGTACAAAAGATATATAGCTTATTTACGTTAATGCTTTTAGTTGGCTTTGCAAAGGGGCAGGTTATAACGGCTGATTTTACACTGACAGTTTTAAATGAACAATCAAAACCGGCGGCCAGGGCTACAGTGGAATTATTGAAGGATAACAAACTGGAAAAGGCAGCCATTACCGATGCCAGCGGCGTAGCCCGGTTTCAAAAGATCAGCCCGGGTGATTATGTATTTAAAGTCAGTTTCAGCAGTTATCAAACACATACTTCCGGCATTTATATTTTTCCTTCGGATGTAAAAACTGCTACAGTAACATTGAAACCTGTTAGCACAACTTTAAAAGAAGTAAGTGTTGCTGCACGAAAACCTTTTATTGAACAG
>JANNYY010000112.1:0-2549 GCA_031410355.1 Chitinophagaceae bacterium
GTTTAAAAAGGTAGCGGGGCTCCAGGCATAACTGCTGCCGCCACTTGCATTTAACTGGGTTGAAAATCCGTAACAAATATTTTTATCGGTCCCTGCGTTTACAGCCGGGTAGGGTACAACAGTAAAGCTAACATCATCCTGGTTGCTGCATTTACCAATGCTGGCCACAACTGTATATGTTATGTTACTTAATGGCCTTGCAAACGGATGTTTTAATGTATCGTAATCCAGGTATGTTGAAGGTGTCCATTTATAAGCAAGTGCATCGCTTACCAGGTTTAAAAAGAAACCATCGGTTTGGCAAATGGTACTGTCTGCACCGGCATTTACTGCTACGGTAGTTCTTACATCAACAAAAACAGAATCATCACGGTAACAGCCAAAATTGTCAGTTAACCGCACATGGTAAGTTGTAGCCACATCGGGGCTAACAAGAGGATCAGGAATATTTGTATTGCTGATCATGTAATTTGGTGTCCATGTAAAATTTCCTGTGCCGGTAGTATTTATTTGTAAAGTATCAATGTAACAGATGAGTGTATCATTGGTAGTGCTGATGGCAGGTAAAGTTCTTACTGTAAGTACCATACTGTCAACCCTGGTTTTGGCACAACCGGTAACACCAACTGCAACAATATAAGTTGTGGTTGCCGATGGCGAGGCTATGGGGTTTGAAATATTGGGATTACTTAAACCTGCAATTGGTGTCCATTGATAGGTATTACCGCCGCTGGCATTCAGTTGTATGGATGCCTGTCCGTTGCAGAGTGCCGTATCGGGACCGGCATTTGGAATTGCCAATGGTTTTACAATAATATTTTTTGTAGCCGTTGCCACACAATTTGCACCCCAGGTAGTTGTTAAAGTATAATTTGTTGTAGATGCCGGATAAGCCAAAGTATTTTGTGTGCCAGGCGTTGCCACACTACCAGCCGGCGACCATAGCCAGTTTAAATTGTTTGTTTTATTAGAACTTCCGTTAAGCTGCAAAGTATCTTCCTCGCAAATATTAGTAGAACTTGCCGTAAAGGAATTAGTTAGATCAAACTTTGGTGTTACCAAAACTGAATCGCTTTTAAAACATCCCGATGCATTGGTTAAAGTTACTTTATACCGTGTTGGCACTGTTGGATAAACCAATGGCATTGAGGTATTGCCACCGGTAATATTGGTTGCTGGCGTCCAGTTAAAATTTCCAGTGCCCGATGCATTCAGTTGTAAACTGTCGAGGCCGCAGTAAGCCGTATCTGTTGATAGCAGGGTTACTACGGGGTTGTCGCTTACTGTTATGCTTTTTACTATTGTATCAATACAGCCCTTATCATTGGTAACAATAAGTTCTACCGGGTAATTACCGGCTACAGTATAAGTATAAAGAGGGTTTTGGAGGTGACTGGTGTCAGCAAGTGTGGTGCCATCTCCAAAATCCCAACGCCATGCAATTAAACTTCCATATTGAAAATAAGTAGTATCAGTAAATTGAACAGGTGTATTTACGCAGGTTGCAGCGTTTATAAAACCAGGGAAGAAGGAAGGGTAAACTCCGATGGGTTTTATTACAGAATCAACACAATTACTTGCTAAAATGGTAACCTTTAGTTTAACATAAAAAACACCGGTATCTGTAAAAGTGTGCGTTGGCACCGGTACAGTGGAATAATTTGCCGGGCCGCTGGCCGGATCTCCGAAATCCCATTCATATAGATCAGGATTGCCTGAAGTATTTTGCGTTAATGTTACTGTAAATCCATCGCAGGTAACTGAATTAAAGTCGGGATTGGCGGAAAGAGGAATACAGCCAGATACTTCAACAATCAGGTCTTTTCTGTGTATAGAAATTAGAGTTCCATTTCTATATACTGAAGCACATACACAAACCACATATCTGCCGGCAGCAGGTGCAGTGCCCGATATAATTCCGGTATTTGAATTAATAGTAACCCCGCTACCCATTGGTCTTACTGCATTAAAAGGGGGATTATAAGTTATTGAATTATAAGGCGGGGGAGCCGGATTGTTAAAAGCTGCAGAGTTTGCAGCCCCACCATCATAAGCATTACAGAAATTGTAAACTATTGAATCACCATCAGGATCGGCAGCACTAAAGTTGAGCATAAAAGGAGAACTTGCGCAGATAACCGATATAGGTAATTTAAATTGAGGCGAATTATCAATTAATGGATTTGGTAATACACTTAAGCCGGGAATGATACAGGAATAATTGGCACCTTGATTAGCTGTTATATTTAATGAGGTTTGACGGCTGAATGTTTGGAAGGCTACTGTATAACCAGTAGAATTATCAGGTAAATCAACTATAAAAGAATATGCCTTATATACATAATCTAAAGTTGGGGCATTTGAAATACAGGGTGAACTTATGATCGGGACAGGTAAAGTTCCTGCAAAATCTTCCAATGCAATCCAGTTATCAAAATTTGCTGCTCCTGCATTACCAATTACTTTTTGGTTGTTATCATTATCATATATCCCAACTATGTATTGGGTACTTAACCCGGCTCCGCTGGTGGCATCTTTTAAAAGTAGGA
>JANNYY010000113.1:0-11134 GCA_031410355.1 Chitinophagaceae bacterium
CTCAAATAAACAAAAACAACTTTCTTTATTATTTGAGTTTACATGAGCTTACAAAGCTGTTCCGCAGGGAGCAGCTTTTAAGTTTTTAACAACTTGTTGATTGGCATCAACATTTGTTTTACTTTTAGGGCATGCCGAAAAAATTATTTTTATTAGATGCTTTTGCATTGGTCTTTCGTGCTTATTATGCACTTATACGCAACCCCCGTATTACCAGCAAGGGACGCAATACCAATGCACAGTTTGGATTTACCAATACGATAATTGAGCTTATTACGAAACAGAATCCCTCGCACATGGCCGTATGTTTTGATACACATGCCCTCACGGAGCGCCATACCGATTTTGCCGATTACAAAGCCAACCGCCAGGAAACACCGGAAGATATACTGTCGGCTGTGCCGGATATTAAAAGAATTATTGAAGGCCTGAATATTCCTGTTATAGCCATTGATGGTTATGAAGCTGATGACGTAATTGGCGCTTTGGCAAAGATGGCCGAAAAAGAAGGCTATGAAGTGTATATGGTAACGCCCGATAAGGATTACGGGCAGTTGGTTTCTGAAAATATTAAAATTTATAAACCCCCATACCAGGGTGGAAATTTTGAAATACTTGGGCCAAAAGAAGTGTGCGAAAAATGGGATATAGCTAATGTGGACCAGGTGATTGATATGCTGGGCCTGATGGGCGATGCGGTAGATAATATACCCGGTATAAAAGGTGTTGGTGAAAAAACTGCATCAAAACTATTAAAGGAATATGGAACGCTTGAAAAAATATTGGAAAATGCAGAAAATATAAAAGGCTCCTTAGGCGAAAAAATACGTGCAGGCAAAGAACAGGCCGTAATGAGTAAAAAGCTAGCCACCATCATCCTGAATGTACCGGTGGAATTTCATGAAGCGGATTTTTTAATTAAAGAAATGAATAAGCCGGCTTTGAGAGAAATTTTTGAAGAGCTGGAATTTAAAACACTTGGCAAAAGAATTTTGGGCGATGATGGTTCCCCTGGTGAAACCCCGGCAGGAGCTTCAGGCCCTGCTGGCGGTTCAAAACCAAACCTTCAAATGGATTTGTTTGGAAACATCATTGAGCAACCGGAAGTTGTTGAAATAAAGATCAAAGCTGATGATGATATTATTCTGGCGGATAAAAATATTAACAACACGTTACACGATTATATGCTGGTTGATAATGCTGAAAAAATCAGCGAAATCATACCCATCCTCCAGTCAGTGGTTGAAATTAGTTTTGATACCTAAACCACCGGCATTGACGCAAATGATGCCGACCTGGTAGGCATGAGTTTTTCTGTAAAGCCCGGCGAAGGATTTTATATTCCATGCCCTGCTGATAAAGAGGGCTGCATTAAAATATTAAGCCAGTTTCAAAACCTGTTTAGCGATACCTCTAAAAAATGGATTGGACAGAACCTTAAATACGATATGCTGCTGCTTAAATGGTATGGCTTTGAACTGGCTGGAGATACTTTTGATACCATGCTGGCGCATTACGTAATTGAACCCGATGGTAAAAGAAATATGGATGCCCTGGCTGAAAAATATTTAGGTTATACAACCGTTCATATTGAAGAACTGATTGGTAAAAAAGGAAAGTTCCAGGGTAACATGCGGGATGTGGAATCTGAAAAAATAAAAGACTATGCTGCCGAAGATGCCGATATCACCTTACAATTAAAAAATATTTTTCTTCCCCAATTAAAAGAAAAAGAAGTGGAGAAGGTTTTTTATGAAGTAGAGAATCCATTAGTGAAAGTGCTGACTGCTATGGAGTTTGAAGGGATAAAAGTAGATGAAGCTTTTTTAAACGAATATTCAAAAGAGCTGGAAAAAGAAGCGAAGGTTGCAGAAGAAAGTGTGTATGCACAAGCTGGTGTGCGTTTTAATTTAGCATCGCCAAAACAACTGGGCGAAGTGCTTTTTGATAAAATGCAGATTGATCCCAAAGCAAAAAAAACCAAAACGGGGCAGTACGCAACGGGCGAAGATGTTTTATTGAAATTAGCAAGCAAAAATAAAATTGTAGATGATATTTTAGTTTTCCGGGAGTTTACAAAACTAAAATCAACTTATGTAGATGCGTTGCCGCTGATGATCAATAAAAAGACCGGGCGTGTGCATACATCGTATGCCCAGGCGGTTGCAGTTACAGGAAGATTAAGCAGTAACAATCCCAACCTGCAAAACATTCCTATCCGTACCGAAAGGGGAAGAGAGATCCGCAAAGCTTTTATTCCGCGTGATGCAGACCATGTTTTAATTTCTGCAGACTATTCACAAATTGAATTGCGTATTGTTGCCGCCATAAGCGGCGATGTAAATATGTGTGAAGCATTTAAAACCGGTAAGGATATTCATAGTGCCACTGCTGCAAAAGTTTTTAATGTAGATGAAACCGCCGTGACCAAAGAAATGCGCTACAAAGCAAAGAGTGTAAATTTTGGAATCATTTACGGTCAGGGTGCATTTGGCCTTGCCGAAAATTTAAGCATCAGCAGGGCCGAAGCCAAAGAGATCATTGATAATTATAAAAAGCAGTTTCCCAACATTCAAAAATATATGGATGATACCATTCATTTTGCACAGGAGCATGGTTATGTGCAAACACTGATGGGCCGCAAGCGCTGGCTAAAAGACATTAACAGCGCCAACTTTACCGTTCGTGCCTTTGCTGAACGCAATGCCATCAACTCACCCATACAAGGCTCCGCGGCTGATATGATAAAGTTGGCGATGATAAAAATTCACGCGGAATTCAGTAAGCATAATTTTAAATCAAAAATGCTGCTACAGGTGCATGATGAACTGGTTTTTGATGCACACCGCTCAGAAATTGAAACCATAAAACCCATCATTTTAAATTGCATGCAAACCGCTTTGGCGTTGCCTAATGATGTGCCAACAGATGCAGAAGTTGGCGTAGGAGAAAACTGGCTGGAAGCGCATTAAATTTTTCGGGTGTCTCATTTTTCAAAGCCACCATCAGTAAAAATTTTTTATTTAAAGAATCTTGCCGTTTTCCTGCCTTCGAACATCGCGTTAAATTTAGCTGATCCTGTTTTAAGCATACTGGAGCATTCAGCCATCTTAAAAAAATATTTGATTTCTCAGATACAATCTCTATTTTGTTTTATGCACCGCCCTCATGTTATACCCATTTGGAAAACAGCGCCATTCATCAGGCTGCTGCTGCCTTTAATTGCAGGTATAATGCTGCAATGGTATTTTCAAATTCCGTTACCAGTTATTGCAGCTTCATTAATTTCTTTCAGTATTGCTTTTATTTTGTTTTTACTATTGCCTGTTGCATCCAGGTTTAAGTTACAGGCCCTGCAGGGTTTTATCATTCAATTGCTGATTGTTAGTTTGGGTTTATTACTTACCTGGCAAAAAGATATAAGGCATACCAGTAACTGGTATGGAAATTATTACCAGGATGGCAGCTACCTGGTTGTGCGTATTGAGGAACCATTGGTAGAAAAAAATAAATCTTTTAAAGCAGAAGGATATATAGAAACAATAATTGAAAATGGGATGGCAAAACCCTGCAAAGGAAAGCTATTATTATATTTTTATAAAGACAGTGTTGAAACAGGATTAAATTATGGAGACAGAATTATCATCCACAAAAATCTGCAGCCCATTAAAAACTCCGGTAACCCGGGTTCCTTTAATTACCAGCGCTATGCTGCGTTCCAGGATATCTTTCACAATGTTTTTTTAAAGCAAAAAGACTGGACGGTTTTCAGATCAACCCCGGCATTGTCAAAAAATAAATTTCAGCAATTTATTTTTTCTGCCAGGGATTATGTTCTTTCAGTTTTACAAAAAAACATACATACCGGTAAAGATGAACTGGGTATTGCTGAGGCATTGTTAATTGGCTATACAAATGATTTGGATAAAGACCTGGTGCAGGCTTACAGCAATACCGGTGTGGTGCATATCATTGCCATTTCCGGTATGCACCTGGCATTAATTTACGGGTTGCTGGTTTGGGTATTTGCAAAAATTCCACTCATTAATAAATCAAAATTGCTGCAGTTGGTTTTAATATTGATTTGCCTTTGGCTGTTTTCACTGCTCACAGGCGCATCCCCATCCGTGTTGCGGGCAGCAGTTATGTTTTCTTTTATTGCCGTTGGAAAAAATTTAAAGAAGCAGGTTTCCATTTACAGTTCACTGGCTGCATCTGCATTTGTATTGCTTTGTTATAATCCTTACTATTTGTGGGCTGTAGGTTTTCAATTATCCTACCTGGCAGTGCTGAGCATAGTTATTTTTCAGAAGCCAATATATAACTGCTTTTACATAAAAAATAAATGGATTGATAAAATCTGGCAGGTAACATCTGTTACTACAGCGGCACAGGTACTTACTTTTCCGGTTTGTATTTATTATTTCCACCAGTTCCCCAATTTGTTTTTACTATCCAATATAATTGCAGTACCGCTATCAGGCTTTATTTTGTATGCAGCCATTGCATTGGTAGCTTTTTCAGGGGTGCACTATATCGGCCCTTATCTTGGTAAATTAGTTGGCAGCTTAACCTGGTGTATGAATAAATTTATTCTTTGGGTTAATGAATTTTCATTTGCTGTGTGGGATAAAATACCTGCTACAGTTTTATCTACCTGGTTATTATATGCAGCAGTATTTGGCTTTAGTGCCTGGCTGCTCAAAAAAAAGAAACAATATTTTCTGGCGGCAATGGTTGCCTTGCTGGTATTTGTAATGCAAAATTCTTTTAATAAATGGCAAACCGGTAAGCAGCAAAAAATAATAATTTACAATGTGCCCCAACACGAGGCTATTGATTTTATAAGTGGCAACGGGTATAAATTTATTGGGGACAGCATTTTAAATCAGGATGGCCTGTTACAAAACTTTCACTTAAAGCCGGCAAGAACAACACAACAACTTCACAGCAGTAAAGATTCATTACCTGGTATTTTTAAGCAAAATATGTTTTACCAGTTTAACGATAAAAGAATAATGATCGTTGATAAACCAATACATGTTGATGATATACAGAAAAAAATAGATCTTGATCTCCTTATCATTTCAAAAAACCCAAAACTTAAAATAGCAGGACTTGTTAAGACCTTTAATTGTAAACAATTTGTTTTTGATGCATCTAATTCAATATGGAAAATTGAAAAATGGAAACAGGAATGCAAAGTTTTACATGTAAATTTTTATTCAATTGCTGCAGAGGGCGCATTTGTTTACAATATTGGTATTTAAGTTACTTGTTAAAGTATTTACAGATTTGTTGTATTTATATTAAAGATTAGCAGAGGAGTATTTACCTTTATATTTATATTAAATTTGTAAAATGGCTTTTTTCCGGTACCTGGTTTTATTATGTTTTATAAGCAACGCTGCTGCTGCCTTTGCCGGAACGGTTACATATGAATTAAAACCGGCTCTCATCGCCCTTCCCGGATCATTCACTGGTAATCAATTCAAACAATCAACCGGAGATACAGTGATCATCCGGTTCGACTATAAGCAATCTGCTTTATTTCATTCATTTACATTTGAAGTACTTGACAGTGTAATAGATATTTTACTGCGTGATACGGCTGTAAAACTTTCTATAGATGGCTATGCCTATAAGGAAGAAGGCAGTGATACCGTTTGCTATTTTTTATCTTTAAACCGGGCAATATTTATACAAACATATGTTATAGGAAGAGGGGTTGACAGTTTAAGAATTACATCCATAAAAGCTTTTGGGCGAAAACACAGTGAGTTTACGAACAAAGATAAAGACGGATTTTTGATTAACTGCCGGGCGGAGTTACGCATCATATATCCTCAACCTCCAAAAGAACCTGAATTTGTTGACAGGGATGAAGATGGCATTGCTGACAGTAAAGATAAATGCCCCGATATTTTTGGTTATAAAGAGAACGGCGGCTGTCCGGATACCGGGGCTGCTGTTATACCCTTTGCCATTTATGAATCGGCATTATATTCTATGACGTATGGTGTGCTGGATAGTGTGATTGCTGTTTTAAAAGCAAACCCGGCGCTGTCGGTTTCAATAAGTGGTCATGCACATACTGTTGAAGGTACTAAATCTGTATGCGACAGGTTGGCTGCTGAAAGGGCTGATATTGTAAAACTATACCTGCTGTCTCGCCAGATTAACCCATCCCGGGTTCTGGTAGTAAAAAATTATGGTACTTCCAGGCCCCTCAATCCTGCAAAAAACCCCAGGCAGGTTCTTAAAAATATACGTGCTGAAATATTAATTTTTAAAAAATAATATTTTCGACCGTTTTACAGTTTTGGCTGCTGCGTTTTATCAAATAATCATTATTGTAATTATGAAGCACCTGAGCTACGGTTAAAAATCTGTAAGTTTGCGGCAAAATTATATACATACCGGCTGCTGGTTTTCTTTACACAGCCATATTAATTAAAGCAAATGCAGAAAAAAATACAGTCGGCCCTCATTTCAGTTTTTTATAAAGATGGATTGGAAAATATTGTTCAACAACTTCACCGGTTGGGTATTACAATTTATTCCACCGGGGGCACTCAAAAATTCATTGAAGACCTCGGGCTTCCCTGTGTTCCTGTTGAATCTTTAACAACCTATCCTTCTATTTTAGGCGGAAGGGTAAAAACCCTGCATCCATCAGTATTTGGTGGTATATTGGGTAAAAGGGATGATGAACAGCACGTGGCCGAAATGAAACAATTCAATATCCCGGAAATTGACCTGGTGATAGTAGATCTGTATCCTTTTGAAGAAACAGTTGCATCAACAGCAGATGAAAAAACCATCATAGAGAAAATTGATATCGGTGGGCCTGCTATGATACGTGCCGCTGCCAAGAATTTTAAAGATGTGGTTATAATAGCGGCAAAAAAAGATTACGCCGCATTAGAACAATTGCTGACAGACCAAAAAGGAGAAACAACATTAGAACAACGAAAAGTATTTGCTGCCAGGGCTTTTGAAGTGGTGGCACATTATGATATAGCTATTGCAAAATATTTCAACCCGGCCCAAGCGCTTTATTTCCTGGAATCTGTTACCAATCCTAAAGCGATGCGCTATGGCGAAAATCCTCACCAGGCTGCTGTATTTTATGGTGATTTAAGTGAACTGTTTGATCAACTAAACGGTAAAGAACTCTCCTACAATAACCTGGTAGATGTGGATGCTGCTATACAACTGATAAAAGAATTTGATAACTCTTCAAATTCACAGACTGCTAAAGTCCACTCCTTTGGAGGGGATTTAGGGGAAGTCACTTTTGCAATAATTAAACACACCAACGTTTGTGGCGTTTCCCAAAAAGCCACGGTAAAAGAATCGTGGGATGCAGCTTTAGCCGGTGATCCCGAAAGCGCCTTTGGTGGGGTATTGGTTTGTAATGGCACCATTGAAGAAATTACAGCCAATGCTATCAATGAAATTTTCTTTGAAGTATTGATTGCTACTGATTTTAATGAAGAAGCGCTGACATTATTAAGATCAAAGAAAAACCGGATATTGCTGCAGCTAAAATCACATCCTGCAAATAAACAACAATACAAGTCTGTATTTAATGGAGTTTTAATACAGGAGGCTGATGAAGGAAATTATACGGAATGGAAAGAAGAAGGCGGAAGAGAAACAACAGCAGATGAAAAACAGGATTTAATTTTCGCCAATATCATTTGCAAACATTTAAAAAGCAATGCCATTGCACTGGTAAAAAATAAACAATTAGTTGGTAAAGGTTGTGGCCAAACCAGCCGTATTGATTCATTGCGCCAGGCTATAGAAAAAGCAAAGCAGTTTGGTTTTGATTTAAACGGTGCAGCGCTGGCAAGCGATGCTTTTTTCCCGTTTGATGACTGTGTAAAAATTGCACATGAAGCAGGTATCAATTGTTTCATACAACCAGGTGGTTCAATCCGTGATAAAGATTCAATTGAATATTGTAAAGTCAATAATTTAGCGATGGTAATAACCGGGCAAAGGCATTTTAAACACTAACCAGCGTTTTCTATTAATGATAAGCAGCAAAAATTTACCAAAGGGAAAAGCAGGCGGCTACCTGGCGCTGGCAATTACCAGTATAGTTTGGGGAACTACCTGGGTGGCGAGTAAAATAGGAGTATCACAACTCCCGCCATTGCAAATGGCCTATATCCGGCAGTTTTTAGGTGGTACTTGTTTTGTGATTTTTTTCATGCTGTATAAAAAATTATCGTTTCCTACCCGCAGGCAATTTTTATGGTTGCTGGTAATGTCGTTGCTGATGTTTGTGATGGCAAACGGTTTAAGCACCTGGAGTTTAGTGTACATCCCAACCGGCTTAAGTGCGCTGGTTGGTGCATTATATCCACTTAGTGTTGTGATCATAGAAATGGTTTTTTTTAAAAGCCGTAATATGACGATACTTACTTTCATTGGCCTGCTTCTTGGCATTACCGGCATTGGCATTGTGTTTTACGAAAATGCATTTCAGCATCATCCCCATGGATTTATTTTTGGCGTTGTGTTGTCGGTTATTGCTATGCTGTCATGGAGTGTGGGCACCCTTATTATTGCCCGTGATAAAATAAAAATAAATCCATATTACGGCACCGGCTGGCAAATGCTCATTAGCTCATTTATATTATTTATTATTGCCGAAACCACGCAACCAACCATTGCACTCAAAAATATTTCGGCAACAGCCTGGGCTGTTATTGCTTACCTGGTAGTGGCAGGATCACTGGTGGCTTTCATTGCTTTTATATATTCCATGAAAAAATTACCGGCAGCAGTTTCTTCCTTATATGCCTACATGAATCCACTGGTGGCCATGGTTACAGCCGCTATTGTATTGCATGAAAAACTTACGATGAATATTTTATGGGGCGCTATTGTAACGCTGGCCGGCGTGTTCCTGGTGAATTACAGTATAAAGCGCAGCCGTGAAAAAATTATTGCTGAACCTGAACAATAAACTGCTGATATACTGCTTTCCAGCCTTCAAATTCTTTTTTAGTACCTAAAAAATTATTGTGCCAGATGCTGATCAGCGTTCCGTTTATTGCTTTACAAACTGATAAATAATGCATCAGCTCTTCCAGTGTTTGTTGTGGATTTTGCCGCTGTTCATAATAAGCATTGGCATCCATAAAACAAAAAGGATGAATACGCAAAGTGGTTTGTTCTTCTTTTTCCAGGTCGTACCAATAAAAAGCTGAAGCAACAGAAGCCCTGAAACCATTGGTACTGCCATAACCCATAGAATAGTCATCTGTAATGCCAGCAGTAATTAATCTTTGGTATCCTTCAGGTAAATTAAAACGGATATAATGCTGCCTGCTTAGGGTCGGGACGCTTCCTGCGGCCTGAACCATGGTAGGTTTTGCCCCGGCAGGAACGCTACCTGCATCCTGAACCATCGCTGCTAACTGCTCCTTCTCTTTTTTTAATAATGATCTGTCATCCCCGCTTTGCCAGGAAGGATGTAAACCAACCCTGTATTTTTTTGCATGCTGCGTTACCAGTTTCAACATGGCATCTTTATGCGGCAAGATATTTTTATCATAACGGCCATTCTGTTCTGCCACCAAAAAAAAGTAAACTGGTTGTAAATTATATTGCTGGTGTAATTGATGCAGCCATTCATAACAATCAAACGGATCTTTTTCGGCACCGCTTAAAACTTTTATTCTTTCTGCCGAAGGCGATTTAAAAAACCCTCCGATATTTCTCCATAAACCCTTGTGTTTATAAGAATATGCTATGTCAATATCATAGGTTGCTTCAAACTTGAACATTGAGTGTTGAACATTGAAGGTTGAATATTTTAGTTTCAATGAATTGGCTAAATCTTTCACCCAGATATTTATCAAAGGCAAATTCAAAAATCCTTCCCTGTTAGCAATGGAGTTTTCATACCCAAACCTGCCATACATATCTTTTTCGTGCGGCAGGTATTCTTCGTAACGGCTCAACAGGTAAAAAGATGCAGCAAAAATGTCAAAAGGAAGGTCGCTGTTTTCTGCCTTAAAAAAAACCTTGTAGTTATTTGCAGTAAAACAACCGGTGTTCTGAATTTTTATATTTTGCTCAAAAAGCAGGGAGTGGTTTTGAATATAAAATTCATCTGCAGCAATTTTTGCATCGCTGTAATTGATCTTTGGGCCTATATGTGTTTTAAATTTTTCTGAATCAATGGTAAGCTTAAAATCAATACCAATCAACTCTTTAAAAATAAAAGAACAGATATATTTTAATCTGGAAGAAGAAATATGTGAATAGATTAATACCAAGCAGAATATTTTTATTTCTTTAAAGGGTAGAATTACTTAATGAATATTTTTCTAACCTCTTCATGCAATATATATTCTCCATTATCTATTTCTGCCATGGCAGCATCAATATCTGTATTGTATTCATCCAAATCTATTATCTCCCGGGGGGTGCCATCATTTAATTGATGATCTTCCTGTTTAGATTTACTCATAATAATTTGAATTTACAATTAATTCTTATACCGTTCCTTCCACAACTGGTTAAAGGTTTTCTGGCTAAAATCGAGGTCACTGCGGTTTTTATTCCAGCCTTTAAACATGCCATTAACCACTTTATTTTTTAAATTGCCGCTGCCCAAATTCATAAAACCTCTTTTTAAACTCGCCAGGCGCCAAACCTTCCAAGCCATCCGTTCGCTAAAAGTCGTTAAACCTTCTTCCACCGATTCGTGCCTGTTTTCTAAAAGTAACTCATGTAAATTTATTTTTACTGCACATACTTCTGTACAATTGCCGCATAGCGACGATGCGTAACTTAAATGCTTAAATTCATCCATGCCCTGCAGGTGTGGCGTAATAACACTGCCGATTGGGCCACTGTAAGTAGCGCCATAAGCATGGCCACCAATATTTTTATAAATGGGGCAGGCATTTAAGCAGGCTCCGCAGCGAATGCAGTACAAACTTTCCCTTTGTTTTGGATTTTGTAAAATATTGGTACGGCCATTGTCTAATAAAATAACGTACATCTCATCCGGCCCATCGGTTTCGCCTTCCTGCCTGGGCCCCGTAACAATGGTATTGTACACAGTAATTTTTTGCCCTGTACCAAATGTAGAAAGCAGGGG
>JANNYY010000114.1:0-2245 GCA_031410355.1 Chitinophagaceae bacterium
CGGCAAATCTATTTGGTACGCCGACAGTAAAGACCTGTACAATTGGGAAGACAAAGGCAAAGCCATTGCTGCCAGAGGCGAAGGCCCCAAAGCATTTTATTGGCAGGGAAAATATTTTATGATCATAGATGCCTGGAAGGGAATGGAAATTTATTCATCCGACGATCTGCTAAAATGGAAAAAACAACCCAACAGGATTTTAGAAAATCCGGGTAAAGGAAAAGACGACCAGGCCATTGGCGGGCATTGTGATGTTGTGGTTAATGATGGCCGTGCATTTGTTTACTATTTCACTCATCCCGGCAGGAGCAAAGCTAACTCTGCAGCAAAAGGAAGTTTTGATGATAAGCGAAGTGTGATACAGGTCGCTGAACTGCATTATGTAAATGGAGATATAATCTGCGACAGGGATGAAAAGGTCCTTGCTAAACATAAATTGTTATTAATTAAAAATTGATAACTGATAAACGTATGAAAAAAAATATTTTGTTATCATTTTTTATTGGGATAGCATTCTTTGCTAAAACGCAGGACTATGTTATAACCCAATCAGGCGTGAGTACGGATAGTACAAAGCTGAATACACTTGCCATTCAAAATATAATTGACAGGGCCGAAGCGAATGGTGGTGGCACAATTGTAATTCCGAAAGGTGTGTTTCTATCCGGCGCATTATTTTTTAAACCAAAGACAAAACTTAAATTATTGGAAGGTGCTACATTGAAAGGTTCCGATGATATTTCAAATTATCCTTTAATTCCATCACGCATGGAAGGAAGGAGCATTTATTATTATGCCGCCCTCATCAATGCGTATCATGTTGATAGCTTTAGTATCACCGGACCGGGAACGATTGATGGCAACGGACTTCACTATTGGGAAAACTTTTGGGCTTATCGTGACTCAGTAAAAAAATTGGGCAGGTCAGCCACCAACCTGGAAGTACATCGCCCCCGATTACTTTTTATTTGGGGTTGCAATAATGTAACCATTCAAAATGTCAAGCTTCACAACTCCGGATTCTGGACAACCCATTTATATCAATGTAATAATGTACTGATAGAAAACTGCGATATCCGTTCGCCCTACAAACCTGTGCCGGCGCCCAGTACCGATGGTGTTGACATTGATGTATGCAAAAAGGTAACTATCAGGAATTGTTATATCTCTGTAAATGACGATGCAGTGTGCATTAAAGGCGGTAAAGGACCCGATGCACATAAGTTAGCAGAGAATGGCATTGTTGAAGACATTCTTGTTGAAGGTTGCAACTTTGGCGATTCGCATGGCACCTTAACATTGGGCAGCGAATGTATTCACGCCCGGAATATTACAATGAGGAATTGTAAGGTGGATAATAACACGCCCATCTTAAGATTAAAAATGCGGCCTGATACATACCAGGTATATGAAAACATCACGATCGAAAATATTACAGGCAGGTGCGGAACCATTATTACCATGGCTCCGTGGAAGCAATTTTTTGATATGGGCGGCAGTACAGAAAAACCATTTGCTACGGTTCGCAATATTACCTTTTCAAATATAAAAGTAGCATGCAAAACATTTGGTGCCATGGAAGGTAACCCGGCTGATACTGTTGCTAATATTGTTTTCAAAGA
This sequence comes from Chitinophagaceae bacterium, assembly GCA_031410355.1. Taxonomy (GTDB): domain Bacteria; phylum Bacteroidota; class Bacteroidia; order Chitinophagales; family Chitinophagaceae; genus Ferruginibacter. The sequence continues at coordinate 1,623 of JANNYY010000114.1, forward strand.
TATTAATGCCACTGCCGAAACACCAGCCTTTAAAACCAAATATGCTGATATTAAAATGGAGAATGTAACAGTTAACGGTGCTCCATTCGCAATAAATAAAAAAGAATGACTTTGGTAGTAAACAGGAATATGTTATCAACAACTGTACAGATATTAATTATGGATATGAAAAACAAACCACTAAAATATGTTAGGTCACTGCTTTTTTGCAACCTGCTTTTTATTTACAGCATTTGTGCAGCACAATCAGCAAAAAACAGTTTGTTAATATCCGAAACTTCAGGGACTAATAATTTTCCTGTTTTTAGTAGCGCCGTAACTCCTGTATTGTACTATGATGCCAATGATGCTAAAGTTGTGCAGATCGCAGCGGAAGCATTTGCAAATGATATCAATCTTATTTCAGGCAAACAAATAAAAATAAATACCAGTAATAAAGTAACGGATAAATACCCCATCATTGCCAGCACCATCGGCCATTCAAAACTAATTGATGAATTAATAAAAAATAAAGACATTGATGTAACTACAATAATAGGCAAATGGGAATGCTTCACCATTCAAATAATTAAAAGTAAGCCAAAAATTAAAGGCTCCAAAATCCCCCCTTGGGGGGTGGGGGG
>JANNYY010000115.1:0-1691 GCA_031410355.1 Chitinophagaceae bacterium
GCAGCATCATTCACCGCAATACCAGGCTTAGTGAAGCCCCAAGTTTTGGTAAACCCGTAATATTATATGATGCTGACAGCAAGGGTGCAATAAATTATTTAAACCTCGCCAAAGAAATTTTGCAGAAAAACAATATGACAAAAATAAAAGAAGCAGATAGGATAATGGAATAAAAAACAGCCGTTAGCAATTAGCTGTTAGCCAATAGCCCCGGGCTTTGCTAACAGCTAATTGCTCATAGCTAAAAGCTAAATTATGAGTACTACAAATAAAAAAGACGCTTTAGGAAAAGGAATCAGAAGTTTATTACAAAACATTGATGCTGATTTAAAGAACACCGCCGGAAATTTAAGATCTGAAGTGGTGGAACAGGCTGCTGTATCCACACGCATTGCATTAGACCAGATTGAAGTAAATCCCAAACAGCCCCGGCACGATTTTGATGAAGCTGATTTAAATGAACTGGCAGCATCAATTAAGATGCACGACATTATTCAGCCATTAACAGTTTCAAAATTACCTAATGGTAAATACAGGCTGATTGCGGGTGAGCGGCGTTTAAGAGCTTCAAGAATTGCCGGCATAAAAGATGTGCCGGTTTATATAAGGCTGGCAAATGATTCACAACTTTTAGAGTTATCGCTTTTAGAAAACCTGCAGCGGAAAGACCTGAATGCAATAGAGATTGCTTTAAGTTATAAGCGGCTGATGGATGAACTGGAATATACACAGGAACAGGTAGCCGAAAGAATGGGCAAAGAAAGAAGTACTGTAGCCAATTATATCCGTCTGCTGAAATTACCACCCGATATACAGGTAGCGGTGCGTACCGGTGTTATTAGTATGGGGCATGCCAGGGCTTTAATTAATGTTGATGTGGTTGATAAACAATTATACATCTTCAATGAAATAAAAAAAAGCGGGCTTTCGGTAAGGCAAACAGAAGAACTGGTAAGAAAACAATATACACCTGCTGTTAAACTTGCTGTAAAACCAACCCTGGCGGCCAATTTTAAAAAGATTGAAGATAATTTAGCATCAAATTTTAATACCAGGGTAAGGATGAAACACGGCAAAAAAGGCAATGGCAGTATTTTGTTTGAATACTACTCTGTTGAAGAGCTAAATGCATTGCTCGATAAATTTAATATTAACGTATCTTAATGTTGAAAGCTTTTACACTTTTTCTTTTTACGTATTCATTTTTTGTTAGCAAACCTGTTTTTGCACAAAAAACTTTAGCGGCTTCACCGGCAGACAGCACTAAAAAAAAGAATACCAATATTTTTTCAAAACCCGATCCTGCAAAAGCATACAATCCACGTATTGCCACATACCGCTCGGCCATTTTACCTGGATGGGGACAGGCTACCAATAAAAAATACTGGAAAATGCCAATTGTATATGCTGCCTTAGGCGCTACCGGCTACATTTTTTTCTACAACGTAAAACAATATAACCAGGCAAAGAATGCTTATCTCAATGCGATTGACCAAAATCCCTTAAATGATTCTTTGATTCCCCAACCTTATTATTCAGTAAAAGATAACCCCGAAAGGATCAAAACTTTCAGAAACCAGGTAAGGCAAAATGTTGATTACACAGTTTTATTTTTTATTATTTTCTGGGGGTTGAATGTGGTAGATGCAACAGTAGATGCCCACCTTAAAACCTTTGATGTAAGCGACAAC
>JANNYY010000116.1:0-19616 GCA_031410355.1 Chitinophagaceae bacterium
TCTCTGTAAATTTACGGCGTTATCCTGGATGTGGATTAAATGATTACTTATTTTTTCACCCTAACAGAATTTTGAATACATGGTTTTAAGTCAGGGATTATATCAAAAGCAATTACAAAAATTATCGCCACAGCAAATTCAGTTAATGAAATTGCTGCAGGTGCCAACTGCCCAGTTGGAAGAACGCATTAAAGAAGAAATTGAAGAAAACCCGGCTTTGGAAGAGGCTGAGGATGGCCATGAATCGGAATTTGATGAAGCGAAGGATGAGTTCTCTGATGGGGATGGCGAGGAGACGGAAATGGATGGCAGTGTGGATGAATATGAAAGTATCGACATCAGCGAATATGTAAAGGATGGCGATGATGAAGTGGGTGATTATAAACTGAGAGACAGCAACTATCCCGAAATTGATGAAAACCGGGTTATTCCTATTAAAGTAGAAAGGGGCTTTAATGAATTAATGCTTGAACAATTGGGAATGCTTACTATTAATGAGCATCAAAAAAAAGTAGCATTACAGATCATTGGTAATTTAGATGATGATGGTTATTTAAGAAGAGAATTTTCGGCCATTGTAGATGACCTGGCTTTTCGCCAGAATATATCCACAACCGAAGAAGAAATTGCCGAATTGGTTTTACAGATCCAACAGTTTGATCCGCCGGGCATTGCTGCACGTAACCTGCAGGAATGTTTATTACTGCAGCTCGAAAGAAAATTGCATGAAGGCAAACATGTGGAGGTAGCCATAAAAGTGCTGGAAAAATATTTTGAAGAGTTTACAAAAAAACATTACGAAAAAATTCAGCGGGGATTTGATTTAACAGATGAACAACTACGGGAAGTGATAAGCCAGATCGTTAAACTAAATCCTAAACCTGCAGGCTCTGTAGGCGAGACTAACAAAGCCGAAAGCTATGTAGTACCCGATTTTTTTATTTATAACAATGCCGGCAAACTTGAACTGACATTAAATAATAAAAATGCGCCGGAACTAAGGATCAGCGAGGGATACAGGGATATGCTGAAGGAATATGACCGCGGCAGTAAAAAAGACAAGCGGCAAAAAGAAGCGGTTATTTTTATAAAACAGAAAATTGATGCAGCCAAATGGTTTATAGATGCCATTAAACAGCGGCACAATACTTTGTTGAATACTATGGAAAGCATCATGAATTACCAGCATGAGTTTTTTATCTCGGGCGAAGAAACAGATTTGCGGCCCATGATACTGAAGCATATTGCCGAAGATACCAATCTTGATATTTCTACAGTAAGCCGTGTTGCCAACAGTAAATTTGTACAAACAGAGTTTGGTACTTACCGGCTTAAATTTTTCTTCAGCGAAAGTTTACAAACCGACAGTGGTGAAGAAGTAAGTACCAGGGAGGTTAAAAAAATATTGAGCGATATCATTGAAGCAGAAGATAAAAAACATCCTTACAGCGATGAAAAATTAACCGAGATGCTGCAGGAGAAAGGATATAATATTGCCCGGCGTACCGTTGCCAAATACAGGGAGCAACTGAATATTTCGGTTGCCAGGTTAAGAAAAGAATTATGATAAAGCAGTTTACAGTTGGCAATGAGCAGTTGGCAAATGAGCAGAAACCCTTTGATTTCAGGTTTTCAATGATCACAAAGTTTTTTGCCCATCTTTTCTCTGTTTTGTTTCATCCTTTGTTTATTCCTTTTTATGTAATTGCTTTTTTGGTTTATTATCACCCCACTTATTTTTCTGGTTTCAGCAATTACACAAAATTTGTGTTGCTGCGGTTTACTGCTATTAATACCATCTTATTTCCAGCCTTTGCATTACTGGTTATGAAAGGGCTTGGCTTTGTTAAGTCCGTTTTTTTGCGCACACAACAGGACAGGATTGGCCCTTATCTCGCCAACATGATCTTTTATTTCTGGATGGCAAGGGTGTGTTTTAATTTTAAACCTGAGCTTACCCCGGTATTGGCATCATTTATGACCGGCGTTTTTCTTACAACAGCCGTTGCATTAATTGCCAATATCTTTTATAAAATAAGTATGCATGCCATCGGTTGCGGCGGTTTGGTGGGCATCTTTATCATTATTATGAACAGCAACAGTATGTTAATGACCTGGCCCTTATCCATCGCTTTATTAATAACAGGCATTGTTTGTACTTCCCGTTTGATCGTAAGCAATCATACCCAAAAAGAAATTTATGTAGGACTGGTTGTTGGTTTGGTTTGCCAGTTTGCGGCGGCTATTGTAATCTTATAAGAGCCTTAAAAGGGAAGTCAAGCTTTGAAAGCTTGACTTCCCTAAAATAAAAAGGCCCTGCTTAATGCAGAGCCCCTTCTCCTGTCGTGCCTAACAATAAAAACTTTAAAACTGTAGATGAAATATAGTTTTCAATGCAAGTATTTTTGATGTTTATCAGATAATAAAATACTACTGGTAAATTCATATTCTGATTTTTTTAAACACCCTTAATTCTTTATTACTTTTTTATAAATCGCTTTTAATGAACGTTTTATTGTGCGCTTTATCAAAACCTCACAGATATAATTTTCTGGCATATTCAAAAGGTAAAATCACTTCGCAACTTTACTTTCTTTATAAAATATCAACGGGTATATATCCCTCTAATCATCAAAAAAAATGATAAGTTAATACCGGTATTGAATTTATGTATGCCTGTTTAAATCTTTTATCTTTGTTCTTTAATGTGAGATATGATGAATATTAAGATTTTTACAAGCTTACTTATTTTCTTTTCGGTGATAACGGTTAAGGGCAGCACTCAAAAAACAACATTTGACAGGTCAGCTTTCTACGGTGCCATGGCCGCCAATAACCTGGATGCGGTTAATACCCAGTTAAGTATTATAAAAGCTACTTCAATAATAGAAAAGGAAGCTTATGAAGGTGCACTGCTGATGAAAAAAGCCGGATTGGTTACCAAAGCCAAAGAAAAATTATCTCTTTTTAAAGCAGGCCGTTTAAAATTAGAAGCTTCTATTAAAAAAGATAAAGCGAATGCGGAGTTTAATTTTCTGCGGTTGATCATACAGGAGCATGCGCCCAAAGTTGTTGATTACCGCAGTGATATTGAAAATGATATTTCAGCTATCCGTTTAAATTATAAAACACTTTCATCCGCAGTTCAGCAGGCTATTAGTGATTACAGTAAAAAATCAAAAGTTTTAAATCAGCTTTAGCTTAACCTGCATTTCATGAGTAAAAAAATACTTGTAATTTATTATACGCAATCGGGGCAGTTGGAAGATATTCTTAACAACTTTACAGCACCGTTAATGGAAGCCGGCAACACCGTTGAACAAGTACGTGTGCGTGTTGCAAAAGATTATCCTTTTCCCTGGACAGGTGAAAGTTTTTTTGCTGTGATGCCTGATTGTGTTTTAAGTGTACCAACCGAACTGAAGCCTTTTCAGCTTAAAGAAAATAAATATGACCTGATCATACTTGGTTACCAGGCATGGTTTCTTTCGCCCAGCATTCCGGTTAATTCAATATTAAATCATCCTGCTGTAAAAAATGTTTTAAAAGATACGCCTGTTATTACCATTACCGGGGCAAGAAACATGTGGATCAGTGCGATGGAGCGAATCAAAAAAATATTGAAAAATTCGGAGGCCAAATTGGTAGGCAATATTTCTCTTGTTGATAAACATCATAATTTTATCAGCTTTATAACTATTTTTTACTGGATGTTTAAAGGAAAAAAAGAACGCCTGTTAAATATCTTTCCAAAACCCGGTGTTGCTGATGCTGATATTAAAAACACGGTTTTGTTTGGCGCTACTGTACAAAAATATCTTGTTAAAGAAAACTGGGATGGGCTGCAGGATACCTTAATTCAACAAAAAGCAATTGAAGTAAAATACAATTTAATGTTTATCGAATCCAAAGCAAGTAAAATTTTTGCTATATGGGCAAACATCATCTCAAAAAAGAAAAAAAAGACAGCCTGGCTTGTTGCATTCAAATATTATCTTTTAATTGCACTGTTTATAGCTGCCCCGATTATATTGACGGTTGACTTTATTTTCTTTAAGCCTTTTTTATCGGGCCGTATTAAAAAACAAAAACAACATTATTCCAGCGTAAATTAATAAAATCAACAAATGTCATTAAACGAGGTTTACATAACAAATACTTCTTCCTTTTTTCCCAACGATCCGGTAGCCAACGATGAAATGGAAGAATACCTGGGATTTATTAATGATGCACCTTCAAGGTCAAAAGCCATTGTGCTGCGTAACAATGGAATAAAACGCAGGTATTATGCGCTTACAAAAGAAGGTATTTCCACACATACCAATGCTGAGATGACTGCAGAGGCGGTAAAAGGTTTATTTAAGAATAATCCGGATGATATTAAATCAATAGAACTCTTAAGCACAGGCACATCCACACCCGATCAACTGATGCCTTCGCATGGTGCGATGGTACATGGCTGGTTGCCCCAAACAAATCCTGTAGAAGTTGTTTCGCCTTCCGGTGTATGTTGTGCCGGCATGCATGCATTTAAATATGCTTACCTGGCCACCAAGGCGGGCGAGGTTCAGCAATCTGTTGCCACCGGTTCCGAACGTTTTTCTGTTTCACTGCTTTCATCAAATTTTGAAGATGAAGCAAAAAGATTAAAAGCATTAGTGGATGATCCCTATATTGGTTTTGAAAAAGAATTTTTAAGGTGGATGTTATCTGACGGCGCTGCTGCATTGTTGATATCCAATAAAAAAAATGAAACCGGCATCAGCCTCAAGGTAGAATGGATGGAAGGTTATTCGTACGCCAATGAACTGGAGGCCTGCATGTACCAGGGAGGCGATAAACTAAAAGATGGTACATTTAAAAGTTACAAGGATTATACTCCGCAGGAGTTGACAGCACAATCCATCATGAGTATTAAACAGGATGTAAAATTGTTAAGCAAAAATATTGTGTTGTATGGTGGCTATGGCGTAAAAGCTTCGCTGGATAAACATGGTGTTAAATCAGAAGAGATTGATTATTTTCTGCCGCACATGAGCAGCGAGTTTTTTAAAGATAAGATCTACCATCAACTGATAGCAAACGGCACCGGTATTATGTACGATAAATGGTATGTAAACCTTAGCCAGGTAGGCAATGTAGGCGCCGCTTCTGTTTACCTGATGCTTGATGAATTATTTCACAGCGGCAAACTTAAAGTTGGCGATAAGATATACCTGCTCGTTCCCGAAAGCGCCCGTTTCTCTTATATGTTTAGTTTGCTTACAGTTTGCTGATCTGTCGTTAATGCTGCCTTTTTAAAAATATTCAGAGGCATTCTCAAAAGTCCAATTTTGCCGGAAAGACGATAAGAAAGGATAAGATGAAAATCAAAACTTTACGTCTTCCCGCCTTCCCGGCTATCATCCGTTTCATCGCTTTTAAGACAACCTATGTTCTTTTCTGCAGATTCCACTTAAATATATTAGATTAAGATTAACCGGGCAAGCAACATAATCATTTATTTATGTGTCTTGACCTGTAAATAGCTACCCCGATGAAAAAAGTGCTTATTGTTATTATTCCCTGCATTGTATCCCTGGCAGCATGCAAAAATAATGGTGTTGGCAATGTAGATGCCTACGTGCCTGTGTATGCCAATACAGCCGATGCCAAACAAATCATATTACAAAGCCCTCAACCTATAATCAATGGCGGCAAAATTGCCACACTGGGTAATTATGTTTTCCAGGTAGAGACCGATAAAGGCATACACATCATTGATTACAGTAACCCTGCCTTGCCTGTTAAAAAAGGCTTTATAAAAAATGCGCTATGCCGGGAGCTGGCCATAAAAGGTAACAGCATTTATACCAATAATTTTTCCGACCTGGTAGTTATAGATATCAGCAATGCAAATGCAGTAACCGTTACTTCCAGAATTAATAATGCTTTTCCCGACCTGGCATTACAATACCCGGCCTGCACTAATTGTTATTTTGAATGTGCCGATCCCGAAAAAGGACTGGTGATACAATGGAATAAGCAACAAGTTAAAAATCCAAAATGCAAAAAATAATGAACCGGCTAATCATAGTAATGTTTGTAATTAGTACCCTGTTACTTAATATTTCCTGTACAAAAGATTCCGCAGGCAGCAGTTCGCAAACCGGGCAAAACGGTTCTTTAACCAGGTTTGTTATTGTAAATAATTATTTATATACAGTCAGCAACAATGCGTTACAAGTATATAATATTTCAAATGCCCCCATTCCTGTTCATAAAGGCACCGTAGAGGTTGGTTTTGCTATACAAACCGTGTTTGCTTACCAGGATAAATTATTTATTGGCTCAAATACCAACATGTACATCTATTCCTTGGCCAATCCCGAATCTCCTTCAAAACTTTCAACAGTTACTTATTTTGTAAGGGGCCGAGACCCTGTGGTGGCGCAGGATTCGGTAGCCTATTCCACAGTACGCAATGAGTTTGGCAGTGGCGGTGTTTTAAATTGTTTTAACATTAAAAATATCAGTCAGCCTTTTACTGTAAGTACCCGGCAAATGATTAACCCTTATGGTTTGGGTATAAAAAATGCGGCCTTATATGTCTGCGAAGCCGATAGCGGAATAAAGGTTTTTAATATAACCAACACCTACAATCCAGTATTATCAAAAACAGTTCAATTTAACGAAACAGCTTATGATGTAATAATTACCGGCAACATCATGGTATGCTATATTAAAGGCGGCGTTGCTTTTTTTGATATTACCAATGCTTACCTGCCTGTATTTATTTCAAGTGTTAAAAACTAACCTGCTGCTATGCCCTTGCCCCGCCTGGTTTTCTTAATTTTTATTTTATTGCTTTCGTCTGCGGTTATTACGGCCCAGCCTCAAAAAAATGATATTAACTTGCGCACAAATCTTTTATCTTGGTTAGAGCCAAATGCCGGGGGCCCGGTTTTGGGCCTGGAGTATTTTATAAATAACAAATTCAGTATAGGGGTTGATGCCGGCTTAATTTTTTATAACCTGGCAAAAAGTGAAGGCGATAACCTGGGCGATCCATGGGGATATAAAGTAAAGCCCGAAATAAGATATTACCTCTATAAAAAAACAAAACCAAATGCAACCCGTCTCTTTTTTGCTATTGAGGGCCTTTACATAAAAACAAAGACCATTAATTTTAATGATTTGCCCATTACAGATAATATGGGCAACATTGTTTACTATTATATTGGTGGTTTTTCCGAAATTAAAAAAGTAACGGGGGTAAATACCAAAGCTGGTGTACAATTTCCCCGCTTTATATTTAAAAAATTATTGCTTGAGTTATATGGCGGCGTTGGTATAAGAGACAAAAAATATAGTTACAGAGACCTGCCCCCGGGTGCTGTTGTTGCACAAAGAACACAAAGCAGTTTTTTATTAAATACTGATATTGATGGCAGCTATCCTTCGCTTTCCGGTGGCTTTAAACTGGTATATAAAATAAATTACGGCCAATAGTTATTCGCATCTTTTTTTCAACCGCTTTATCTAACTTCGCCGGGTTAATAATTCTTTTATGAAGAAAGAAGAAATTCCCCAGGATGATGGCGCACTAAACAAATTAACCAAAGAAGTGGTTTATGCTGTTGATGGTACCGGTAAATACTCAACCGAATTAAGCACCGGCTGGGATGTAAAAACTAAAGCACTTGACCTTGCCTGGGAAGATATTGAAAAAAGAATTGAAGCTGCCCGCCAGAAAGTGTTAAATAATGAAGCGAGTCCCATTTTATATTTTCTTGAATTAAGACTGATGGACTTGGGCATACTGTCTGCCTATACCGGCTTTTGGAAATGGACCATAAAAAAACATTTAAAACCGGCTGCTTTTAAAAATTTATCAGAAAAAAAATTACAGCAATACGCCGATGCATTTAATGTAACTGTGGCCGGGCTTAAAACAATGAATGTGCATGACAACTGATTTTAAACATTTACAGGCAGCGCATTGCGAAAACGGGGTTACTACAAATCTGTTACAAAGTGCCGGTGCCACAAAACTTACAGAACCCCTTGCTTTTGGTATAGGCTCGGGTTTGTTTTATGTGCAATTGCCTTTTTTAGTGATCAATAACGGGCCTGCTATTGCTTTTAGAACCATGCCGGGCCTTATCTTTAAAAGGACCTGTGATGCACTGGGCATACCGGTTTTCAGAAAAAAATTTTCATCAAAAGAATCAGGAAAAAAATATTTAGATGAATGCCTGGCCAAAGGGCAGCCTGTTGGCGCACAGGTAGGCGTTTACTATCTTACTTATTTTCCCAAAGAATACCGCTTCCATTTCAATGCACACAACATGATCGTTTTTGGAAAGGAAGACGGCCGGTATCTCATCAGCGACCCGGTAATGGAAACACCAACCTCACTTACAGAATATGAATTGGAAAGAGTGCGTTTTGCAAAAGGCGCTTTTGCACCAAGAGGCCAGATCTATTATCCCAAAGAAAAAAAGATAGTTACTGATGAGCAGATGGCAAAGGCCATTATAAAAGGCATTAAAAGAAATGTTAACCACATGATACGCATACCGGGCAATATTACCGGGGTAAATGGTATTGCTGGCCCCGGAAAAAAAATAAAGAAATGGAAAGATAAACTGGGACGGGAAAAAGCAGGTTTGTATTTAGCGCAGTTAGTGCGCATGCAGGAAGAGATTGGTACAGGTGGCGGCGGCTTCCGGTATATTTATGGCGCTTTTTTACAGGAAGCATATACTTTTCTTCCCTTTGATGAATTGCTGGATATTTCAAAAATATTTACCGAAGCTGGCGATAAATGGCGTACTGCTGCCGTGCAGGCCGCCGGCATTTATAAAGGCCGCATTGGCAGCCAGGCCGATTTTGATGTGATGGGAGATTATCTCATAGAAATTTCTAAGATAGAGAAAAAAGCTTTCCAGGCATTGAGCAAAATAAAATGGAATTCATGAGCAATGCTGCAGTAAGTATAAATAATGTAGAGTTTTCTTACCCACGTCAAAAAACTCCCTGTTTCAGTAACCTTAATTTACAAGTGCAGGAAGGCGAGCGCTTTGGATTATTTGGACCTAATGGCGCCGGCAAAACTACGTTGATGAATTGTATGACCGGGTTACTTAAATTTCAACAGGGAAGCATACAATTACTGGGGCACGAAATTGCACATCATAAAAAATCAATCAACAAACTTTTTGGTTTTGTACCACAGGATTTTTCTTTTTACCAGGAATTAACGCCGGTTGAAAACCTTGCTTTTTTTGGAGCATGGTCGGGTTTGCAAAAAATAGAGATCAAAAATAAAACAACCGAACTGCTTGAAGTACTTGGGCTGCAGGATGTACGTAATAAAAATGTACAGGAATTTTCGGGCGGTATGAAACGCCGGGTAAACCTGGCTATTGGCGTAATTCATAATCCACAGATATTGTTTTTAGATGAACCAACTGTTGGCGTTGATGTGCATACCCGCCATGCCATCATCAATTATCTTAAAAAATTAAATGAAGATGGAACCACGCTTATTTACACATCCCACCAATTAAGCGAGGCAGAAGATCTTTGCAATAAAGTAGCGCTGATTGATGATGGAAAAATAATTGCACATGATACATTGAATCAACTGATGATAGATCATAAAGAAGACGGCCTGGAAGGTTTGTTTATTAATTTAACCGGTAAATCGTACAGGAATTCATAATGTTTAAACTCTGGAGCACCATATTAAAAGACATCCGCATTTTAACCCGTGATAAACTCGGGTTGATATTTATGTTTGTTATGCCGGTTGTTTTAGCAGTTGTTATCACGGCAGTACAAAACAGCACGTTTGAAATGCTGAACACAAATACAGTACCCATGTTGCTTTGTAACAGGGATACCGGCGAGGCGGGCAAACAAATGGAAGCTGCCATTATAAAAGTGGGCATGTTCGATCTGAAACAGGTTACACCCAATGTTACCGATAAAGAAATTTCTGACAGGATGCATGCCAAAGATGCTGTTATCGCCATTATCATTCCTGCAGACTTTACACAAAAACTAAAACAAAAAGCAGGTGAAACGGCTAAAAAAGCGCTGAAGAATTTTGGTATGCAAACGGACAGCATTATTTCAGATACCGGCAGCATTCAACCCATCACATTGTTTTACCATCCAGTATTGCAGGAATCATTCCGCCATTCTATAAACGGTGCATTACGCAGTGCATTGCAGGTTGTACAAAATAAAGAAATTTTAAAAAGCCTGTATTATGCGTTAAACGAAAAACCAATGCCCGATACTTTTGAAAATGAATTAATGAGCAACCAGGTTGCTATTAAAGAAATTCCGGTATCAAGGGATGGCAGCAGAAATATTCCCAATGCATCGCAACACAATGTACCCGCATGGACGGTTTTTGCGATGTTCTTTGTTGTAATATCTTTGGGCGGTAGTGTAGTTAGAGAAAAATTAAACGGCAGTTTTGTGCGTTTAAAAACGCTGCCCACAAATTATTTGGTTGCATTAATTTCCAAACAACTCACTTATTTATTTGTAACATTCATCCAGGCAGCGGTTGTTTTTTCTATTGGCATCTGGCTGTTTCCCTCTATGGGTTTACCCAAATTAAATTTACCGGCCGATATAACGGGAGTTGTAATTGTTACGCTCATTTGCGGATGGTGTGCAGTAAGTTATGCCATCATGATTGGTGTGTTTGCAAAAACACAGGAGCAGGCAAATGGCATTGGGGCGGTATCTATTGTGTTAATGGCTGCTGTGGGTGGTTTGCTGGTACCAGGGTTTGCCATGCCTGAGTCATTTCAGATTGTAATGAAAATGTCGCCCCTGCATTGGTGCCTGGAAGCTTATTATGGTTTATTTTTAGAAGGAGGAAAACTTAAAGATGTTCTCTTAAATATAATACCTTTACTGGGTATCACCCTTATCATACAATTAGTTACTTTGTTTGGGTTGAAAAGAAAAAATTTGATTTGAAATATTTATTATGGAAACAGCAGCATTAAAACTTCAGTTAAAAAAGCAGATTATTGAATTCTTAAACCTGATCTCGGTTAAGCCCGAAGACATAAAGGATGATGATCCGTTATTTGGCGAAGGTTTAGGCCTGGATTCTATTGACTCTATTGAACTGATCGTGTTGCTGGGCAGGGAGTATGGCATAGATATAAAAGATCCTAAAGAAGGCCGTAAGGTTTTGACAGACATTAATACCATGGTTGCTTATATTGAGCAGCATCGTACTAAATAAAGTTCTTTCACAATGAGCCTTTCTCAAAAGAAGCTTCCCACAAAGGCACAAAGTACACAAAGGATTTTTTCGAATTGATTATACTGCTTTGTGATCTTCGTGTCTCCGTGGGAAATAAAAAATATTGCTTTTGAGACAGCCTTGCCACGAAGCCACAAAGGCACGAAGTTTATTTCTTCGAAATAAATTGGTAATAAAATTTCAAAATGGGTTACTATTTTCTTTGTGTCCTGGTGCCTTTGTGGCAAAATTAATTTTTGTAAAAAAATCAAACTAAGTACACAATCCTAAATATTTATTATTGAGCAGGATATTTGTAACAGGCATGGGCGTTATCAGTGCTATAGGAAATTCTGTAGCAGAAAATCACCATGCACTTAAACTGGCAACCTGCGGCGTTCGTAACGAGCTCGATCTCTTTCCATCCAAATACGCAGGCATATTACCTTTTGGCCAGGTACAGATAAGTACTGATACTTTACAAAAAAAATTATCGGTTACTGAACCCGGTGTTACCCGTACCACAATGCTGGCCATGCATGCTTTTGAAGAAGCGGTAAAAGATGCCGGCATTTCTGCACCGGACCTTACTTCTTTTGATACTGCATTGGTTGGCGCAAGCACAGTTGGTGGCATGTGTTTAACGGATGAGCTGTATAATGATGCCAATACAAACCATGAGGGTTCTGTTTATACATCATCCTACGATTGTGCATCTGTTTGCATGTACCTGCAAAAGCATTACAAGATCAACGGTATCGTTAATACCATTAACACAGCCTGTTCCTCATCGGCCAATGCCATAATGTATGGCGCTATGCTTATAAAAAATGGCTTTGCAAAAAGAGCGATAGTTGGCGGTAGCGACAGCCTGGCAAAATTTACCATAAACGGTTTTAATGCTTTACATATTTTATCTCCGGATAAATGCACACCCTTTGATGAAAACAGGCAAGGTTTAAATTTGGGAGAAGGCGCTGCATTTTTGGTTTTGGAAAAAGAAGAAGATATTAACGGAAAAAAAGTTTATGCAGAATTATCCGGCTACTGCAATACCAATGATGCTTATCATCCTTCTTCATTATCAGAACAGGGAGATGGGCCATTCCTCTCCATGCAGGGCGCTTTGCAGGTTGCAAATCTTTTGCCCGGTCAAATTGATTTTATAAATGCACATGGCACCGGTACCGAAAATAATGACGAGGTTGAGAGCAGGGCCATGATTCGTTTATTCGATAAGCCTCCTGCATTTATTTCTACCAAAGCAAATATTGGCCATACGCTTGGCGCCGCAGGCGCCATAGAAGCTGTATACAGTATTTTTAGTTTGATGCACCAGGAGGTATATCCCAACCTGCATTTTATAAATCCGATTCCGTCAACAGGTTTGATTCCCGTTCAATCCTATAAAAAAATGGCGGTACAGCATGTTATGAGTAATTCTTTTGGTTTTGGCGGTAATTGTTCTTCACTTGTATTTTCAAAAGTCTGAAACTATGTTGTACATCCATCAAACCTATTGTATATCGCCACAACAAACATTACTGCAAGCCAATATTGATTTGATAAATGAGCCCATTGATAAAAAGTTATTAGCCATTGAACCTTCATACGAACAAATTCCAGCAGGCATTTTACGAAGAATGGGTAAGGGAATAAGAATGGGCGTGGGCGCTGCATTGCCATTGATCGCTCAAACAGGTTTCATCAATGGAATAATCATAGGCTCCGCCAATGCCGGCATGGACGACTGCATAAAATTTTTAAACCAAATCGTTCAATACGAAGAAGGACAACTTACGCCCGGTAGTTTTGTGCAAAGTACCAGCAATGTAATTGCCGGCCAGTTAGGATTGATATCCAAAAATAAAGGATATAATATTACGCATGTACATCTTGGCCTTGCTTTTGAAAATGCGCTGATAGATGCCATGATGCAGCTCAATGCAAATCCAACTAACAGTTATTTGCTGGGCGGCGTAGATGAAATTTCATCCTACCATTACAATATTGAAACCTTGGCAGGCACTTATAAAAAAGAAAGCATTTCAAATAAGCAATTGTATGAAGCTGACAGTCCCGGCTGCATTGCAGGCGAAGGCGCAACCATGTTTATTGTAAATGCTGATGCTGCAAATGCAGTTGCAAAAGTTACTGCCATCAGCACCTTACACACCATCAATATAGAATTGGTAACCCAACAATTAAAGATCTTCCTGCAAAAAAATGTGCCTGAAGGAATGAAAATTGATTTGCTTATTTCCGGTGAGAATGGAGACAACCGTACGTTGCCATTTTACACAGCCTGCGAAAGCGTGCTTGTTGATGATACTCCTGTTGTGCGATACAAACATATAATTGGTGATTATGCAACAGCATCTGCAACAGGGCTTTGGTATGCCTGCCAGGTATTACAAAGCCAGATCTTGCCACAACACATGTTTAAAATATCTTCAACTAAAAAAGAGTCCCGGAATATTTTGATGTATAATAATTTTAAGGGTAGGCAGCATAGTTTCATATTAATTTCGGGAGCTTGAAAAATGTCCCATGGGGACAAAAGATTGGTAGAAATGGCATAGGCGTGTTTTTTCAAGCCCCATCGGGGCGCAAGACTTTGTGTTTCGCCCCGATGGGGCTTTAAAGCATTAAACTCATACATTTCTACCAATCTTTTGCCCCGATGGGGCAAGCGTTTACTTAAAAGAAAAACCAAATTGCAGAGAACCATTTTTCTTAATTATACAAAAAGCTATTGCGGAAATTAGTATTCAGTAAGAAATATTTTGAGCTGAGTTGTATTATAAGTAATTTGATTTTTTTAAACATAGAACCTAAAAAAAAATTGAGGTTTCAAATTGAAACCTCAATTCAAGTTACTTCCCTTGCTGAATGGCTTTCCATGCGGTCACATGCTGTGACCGCATGGAAAGCCTGGGAGTGGCCGGATAAAAAATAAAAGAATGAAAAAAACCTGGAGCACCCTTTTTTATATCGTAATAGTTGCCGGGCTGGGCTTTGTTATTTACTGGATAACAAAACAAGGCAATGCATTACAAACCCCGGCACTTAATGCTCAACAATTACAAACTGCAAAAGGTACATCTTCAGTTTCTGATTTCCGGGTCTTCACAGAGTCATTCAGTCACAACCTTACAGACCCACTTGCAGTTTTGCTTTTGCAGATCATTGTTATTATTGCTTTTGCACGCCTCTTTGGTTACCTGTTTAAAAAAATAGGGCAGCCGGCAGTTATCGGCGAAATTGTGGCAGGCATCATTTTAGGGCCATCCATCGTTGGTTTATTTTTTCCGCAAATAAATCATTTCTTATTTCCTGTGGCTTCATTGGCAACGTTAAGCTTCATCAGCCAGATCGGCCTTATTCTTTTTATGTTTATTATTGGTATGGAACTTGACCTGAAAGCCATTGGCAAGCAGGCTTATGGTGCCGTTATCATCAGCCATGCAAGTATCATCATACCATATACCCTGGGTATGGCGCTAGCTTATTTTATTTACCGTGACTATGCTCCCGCAGGTATCAGTTTTTTATCTTTTGCTTTATTTATGGGAATTGCCATGAGCATCACCGCATTTCCCGTGCTTGCCAGGATACTGCAGGAGAAAGGGCTTACCAGGAGCAGGCTTGGCGCCATGGCTTTAACCTGCGCCGCCGCCGATGATCTTACCGCCTGGTGCATATTGGCAGGCGTAATTGCATTGGTAAAATCAGGCTCTTCGGTAAGTGTTTTATACACCATCGGGTTGGCGGTTCTTTATGTTTTGGTTATGTTTAAATTGGTACGTCCTTTTTTAGAAAGATTAAGTATTGTTTATGACAGTAAGGAAAAAAAGAGAACGCCCATCATAGCCCTGCTGTTTATCATTCTCATTGTATCTGCTTATATCACTTCCATCATTGGCATACATGCTTTGTTTGGTGCATTCATTGCAGGTGTTATCATGCCATCAAGTTTCAGTTTCCGTAAAATTGTAATTGATAAAATTGAAGATGTGAGCATCATTCTTTTATTGCCTTTATTTTTTGTGATAACCGGTTTAAGAACACAGATTGGCCTGATAAGTGAAGGCCACCTTTGGGTTACATTCGGATGGATATTGTTAGTTGCAGTTGCCGGAAAATTTGGTGGCAGTGCCCTTGCTGCAAGAATTGTAGGGCAAAGCTGGAAAGACAGTTTATCTATTGGTGTACTGATGAACACCCGTGGCCTGATACAACTGATCGTTTTAAATATTGGTTACGACCTGGGAATACTTTCGCCGGAAATATTTGCCATGATGGTGCTGATGGCGCTGGTAACAACTTTTATGACGGGGCCTGCATTGGATTTAATTAATTGGTTGATGCCGGAGAAAACAGCAACGGAGGAAAAGAATATTTGAATAAGATAATAATGACCATCAATGGGATTGTTAAAAAATGATAAAGTTTATACTTACCTGCACTTAATCATAACTTCCAGCGTTAAAACAACAGGCCCGTTTAGAATTTTCAAAAATAATCATGAATAAAATAATTCTCCTCTTTGCCATTGTACATTCTTTTTATGCAAATGCACAAACAAAGAATGCAACTGCAACCCGTGAAAAAGCAATGAACACAGCCGTTAATTGTGTTTACATGAGCCCTGAAGAAAGGGAAATGATATACGAGATCAACAGGGTGCGGCATGATCCCACTTCGTACCTGCAATACCTTTTACCAATGCTGAAAGAGGCTGTTCACGAGCTCAAAGTAAATGGTAAGGGGGCAAGAAATTACAGTGTTACCTATAGCACTACTTCCCAAAATGGAAAAAACCTGGGAAGCATAGATACAACCTGGCATTATACCAATGAAGAAGAGGTAAAGGCATTAAGCACTTTAATTGATGATCTTAAAAAATTAAAAAGGCTATCCATACTGCTCCCCGACAGCGGCATTTACCTTGCAGCAAAAAAATACGCAGCAGACCAGCAGGCACATGACTGGAAATTAATGCACACCGGCAGCGATGGCTCTTCGCCCCGGGACAGGATCATCTTATTTTCTCCCTCGATGGGTTCGGGAAATGAAAATATCGGCGGACGTTATGGATACGCTTCCTGCACAGCCCGTGACATGGTGCTACAGTTATTGATCGACGCTGGAATTCCCGGTTATGGCCACCGGTATAATATTTTAGATCACCTATGGACGCATGTAGCCTGCAGCATCGAAAAATTTAAAGGAGCGTTTTGGTGGTTACAGGAGTTTGGATTAAAAAAGAATTAGCAGGCCAATAAATAGGTGTCGGCCCACTCTTATACTTCAATAAAATAACAGATAACTGAGTTGCAGATAAACCAATTACAAAAGACCCGGCTTAGTGGTCAGACACCTGAAACATCCCCTTAAATTTAAAATGCACAAGCTCATCCTTAAAAAGTGATGCCACAATATTGATGTTTCCACTTTCATCATCAGCATATTTAATTGATGCATGAACCATGTTATTTTGTTGCGGATTAATTACAGCAAGAAATTTTATATCGGCAGCTTTTACAAGGTTGGTTTCTTTACCAAGTACCTGCTCCACAATTTCCTTTATCATCTGCATCATACACACGCCCGGCACCACAGGCTGGTTGGGAAAATGCCCTTCAAATATTTTATGATCAGCATTAATAAACAGCTCGGCCCATATTTCGGTGGCAGAGAATACCTTATCATTAATGGTAAAAAAATCGTTTAGCAGCATTATCTAATAATTCGTTTTAAGCCAATGTTAAATTCAAATGTTTTGTGCGATATGCCAATGGTGTCCGGGATTCCATTTATATAGCTTTTCATCACAGCCTCTACAATTATTTTTTTGCTAGATGCCCGTTCCATCCGAAGCAGTTCACTGCCGGCAGCATTTGTTATATAATAATTGTATCCCCTATTTTGTGGAAAGATAAAATAAATTAATCCATTTTCGGTTTTTACACTTGCTTTTGAATTATCCTGGTGGTTCATCAATACCAGTTCAAAATCGTGCTGCAATGTTTTGATTACCGATCCCTTATTCATCTTTTTAATGATGGAATACACTTTAAAATGTCCATCGGCAGCAAATTCAAAATCAAAAAGGGTTAAACCCATCTCGTTAGAAAATACCATACGGATACTGCTGTCGGGCATTTTTTTTATCAGCAGCAAACCGCTTAAATGATTACCCACCACATCAACAGTAGTTTTGTACAATGCAACCGTAAATAGGGGTTTGAATTTTTGTAACAGGTTTATATCAGTGCTTGCAAACTGCATTTGTTTATGCACCGGTGAGCAGCCCAATTGGATAAGCAGGCAGCTACTTAATATCAAATAAGGTATCCGGAATAGAGGCATTCAGTTCTTTATTGGTAAAACGTATGATGGTATTATCGCCGGAAAGTTCCTGCATTTCTATACTGCTAACAGAAAAATCTTTCTTGTCAACAACCACATTTATTGATTTAAATAATTCTTTCATTCCTTTGGTAACGGGGGTCAACTCAACCATTGCATTATTTTTATTTTCAAAAACCCGGGTTTTAAAATCGGTATTGGCAAGCATGCTGCCCTGCATACAGTCAATCATTATTTTATTGATCTGCTGAAACATTTTATTCGACTTTGTGGATACTTTACTTTCCTTTTGCCCGTCCTTAACAAACACTTTGTCTTTATTCAGTATCATCAGGTATTTAAAGGGTTGGTTGTATTCCATCCGCACCCGGCTGTCTTTCTTAAACCAGAAATTTCCTTTGGATGTAATTTTTTCTGAAAGCATGCTCAGGTTTTTATCCTGCGTAAAATCGGCTTTTATGGAACTGGTTTTTTGCGTTGCCGCAGAAAACGCTGTTTTAAATTTAACCAGGTCTGCAACAGCGCTGTAGCCTGCATACTGTCCCAGTGACGAAAACCCTGCAACCAGTACAAATATTAATAGTATAATTTTACGCATAAGCCTGCAAAGCTAACAATTTATCCAACGGGATAATATTGTATCCTCTTTTTTTAACTTCTTTAATAAATTCCGGTAAAACATTCAAGGTCGTTTTACTGGTATCATGAAACAAAAAAACAGCGCCGGATTTTATACCTGCATTGATTTTGGTGAGCAACTTATCCTCATCTTTAATTACCGTATCCATTGATCTTACACTCCAGCCAACAGGGGTATATCCTCCTTTAATGATTGCTTTTTTTAAATTAGGATTGGTTACGCCGTAAGGTGGTCTGAACAATTTTGGTTTGAGCCCGGTAACCCGTATCATTTCTTCATCCATCTGTTTCATATCGTGCTGCATTTTTTTGGCTGAATACATATCAAACCAAAAATGATGGGAGTAACTGTGATTACCGATCACATGCCCCTCTGAATTTATTTGCTGTAAAATATTTTCATTACCGGCAATACGATTACCAATACAGAAAAATGTTGCTTTTACATTTTCATTTTTCAATACCTTTAAAATTTGTTTTGTGTAATTAATGGCCGGACCATCATCAAAGCTGATGGCAATTTCTTTTTTATCTGTATCTGCCTTGCAAATAATTTTAATAAAAAGATTAGAGCCCACATAATAACATCCCCAAAATACAATGAGTGAATAAGCTATAAGCAATAAGCAAAAGACATAAACCGGCAATCCATATCTTATATGTACGCCACCTAAAACAGTAAGCAGTAAAATAAAAAAGATATTTATATTGCGGAAATTTAACATGCCGACAGTAAAGATAAAGAATGATGCATGCCCAGGTAATGATTATAAATTAAGATCCTTTTGAGCTTATTTTCTTTTGAAGCATCAAATGGAACCGCTGCTGGTACTGAGCCCGCTTTAATAATGGTAGCCCCAAGCCATAATGCAAAGGCTGATGCTGTAGGATATTCACCACACAAATATTTAAAATTGATTGTGTCTTTCTTATTAAAAACTGTTTGAGCTAATTGGTTGTAAATCTCATCAGCTCCGGCATCGCCGTTTTTTCCGGTGATGATCAAATCAACATCTTTAATGCCGATTGAATGTCTTTCCAGGAATGATAAAATTTGTTTTTGGATTTCATTTATCCCCGCAGGCTTATAAAAAGTATGCAACCCATCCAGCCTTGCATAATCAGTTGCAGAAGCCTCATTAGCCAGTAAAAAAAAGGCTGCGCCTTCCCCGGCAATTGTTCCCTTAGTTCCCGTTTTATAAATATCCAGGTTTGAAACAGGCCCCTGTTTATACAAACCCAGCCTGTTTAAAATAGTATGGCTGGTATTGGTGATCTCATCAATAGCGCCCACCAACACATTTGATGCTTCATTTTCTTCTAATAACAACATGCCATC
>JANNYY010000117.1:0-9374 GCA_031410355.1 Chitinophagaceae bacterium
TCATCGCCTTCATCAACACCAACCTGTGATTTATGTAAGTTTTTCTTTATCAAAGTGTAACAATACTGGCAATTTAACCTGCATCTTTGTTTAGGTTTTTCATAAGATATTGGATTAAAATCAGGGCTAAGTTTTTACTTAGGCCCTTTTTTATTTAAACTAAGAAAAATTAAATTATTTCCTCGTAAACTTTCCCAATATTCCCTGTTGCGAATTTGTTCCAATCATTACATCAAACTCTCCCGGTTCAACTATAAATTCACCGGTATTATTATAAAAACCGAGTTCAGCATCCGTTAAAATAAATTGAATTTCTTTTGTCTCACCGGGCAGCAGGTTAAACTTGCTGAAACCTTTTAATTCTTTAACCGGCCTTACCACACTGGCTATTTTATCTCTTATATAAAGCTGGGCTACTTCTTCTCCTGCATAGTTACCGGTATTTTTTACAAGGGCACTTATTTTTATCTGCGATTGATTTGTATCATCAATCTTCAGGTTGCTATATTCAAAGCTGGTATAACTTAAACCATAACCAAAAGCATATAAAGGCTTGTTTGATTCATCGGCGTAATGGCTCCAGAACACTTCGTTCTTTGGGCCCGGCCGGCCGGTATTATAATAATTATAGTAGATGGGAACCTGCCCCACATTTCTTGGAAAAGTCATGGGCAATTTACCACCCGGGTTGTAATCACCAAATAATACCTGGGCTATTGCATTACCACATTGTGTGCCCGGTTGCCATGCTTCAACTATAGCCGGTATATGCTCATCGGCCCAGGTGATGGCCAATGGCCGCCCATTCATTAATACCAGGATGATATTTTTATTAACCTTATACACTTCTTCAAGCAATTGCTGCTGCACACCGGGCAGGTCCAGCTTAGTACGGCTTCTGCCCTCGCCGGTTTGAAAACCATTTTCGCCCAGGACCATGATGACAACATCGGATATTTTTGCTAATTCAATGGCAGATGCAAACCCGCTTTTATCTGTTTCATTAATTTTTACTTCCTGTATAAAATCAGTTTTGCCAACAGCCACATCTGCACCTTTTGCATAGCTAATATTGCCGGTATACTGTTTTAACCCTTCTAAAACAGAAACAGCGCTGCTGTCGTCGCTGCCAATGCGCCAGCTTCCCAGCGGACTGTTTTTATCATTGGCCAATGCACCAATAACTGCAATTTTTTGCTGGCTCTTTTTTAATGGTAAAAGCTGATCCTGATTCTTCAGCAGTACGATTGATTTTTTGGCCATGTCTAAAGCCGCTGCAATATGATCGGGATGATAGATCAGTTCCTTTTCTCTTTTCGCATCGCAATACCGGTATGGATCATCAAATAATCCCAATGCAAACTTCATCCTTAATATTCTCCTCACAGCATCATCAATAACTTTCATACTCACTTTACCACTTTCAACCAGTGCTTTTAAATGTGTTACATAAGCATACGATTCCATATCCATATCGCTGCCGGCATTTGCAGAAAGTTCTGCCACCTGTTCCAGATCTTTTGCAAAACCATGATCAATCATTTCCATGCCGGAGCTCCAGTCAGAAACAACAAATCCTTTAAAATTCCATTTATCTTTTAAAATATCTCTTTGCAAAAATTTATTGGCGGTAGCTGGAATGCCATTTAGCACATTAAATGAATTCATTACTGTTTGTACATTATTATCAACTGCTGCTTTAAAGGGAGGCAAAATAATATTATATAAAGTTGATGTACCGATGTCAACTGTGTTATACTCCCGGCCTGCTTCGGCAAAACCATAACCTGCAAAATGTTTTGCTGTTGCGGCAATGGTATTATTCGCAGATAAATCATCGCCCTGAAAGCCTTTTATTCTTGCCACGCCAATTTTTGATCCCAGGTAAGTATCTTCTCCTGCACCTTCCATAACCCTTCCCCAACGGGCATCACGGGTTATATCCACCATGGGTGCAAATGTCCAGTTTATTCCTACCGCAGATGCTTCAATGGCAGCAACTCTTGCAGATCTTTCAATAGCCGTTAAATCCCAACTGGCAGCTTCACCCAAAGGAATCGGGAAAAGTGTTTTATGCCCGTGAATTACATCATACCCAAATAATAACGGAATACCAAGCCTTGTTTCTTTAACAGCAATTTCCTGTAATCTCCTTACATTCTCCGTGCCTTTTACATTTAAAACGGCACCTACCAATCCTTTGCGCAGGTGATCGTATTTCTTTTTTGCATCGCCATCTTTGGGTGCAGGGCCGGTAACTTCCCAAAAGCCATTGTACTGGTTCATTTGCCCCACTTTTTCTTCCAGGGTCATCTTTTTAAGCAGGATGCTTATCTTATCTTCTGCAGATGTTTGTTTGATACTGGTTTGTGCATGTACAGATAACTGTATCATCCCTAAAAAAATAAATGCGGTAAGTGCTGGTATTTTGAATTGAAAATCTTTCATCAAAAATTATTTTAAACTTAAAATCCGGGTTATAAAAAAAGAGGGAGTATCTACCTGGATAAGTTAATACGAGCCGCTTATTTACGATTGCTATATGAGAAAACTAACTGCTAATAACTAACTCATCTTGCAATAAACGTTTATTCATTTTACAAAAAATTCATGTACCTGCAAAGCAAAATGAACAGCATTTTTTCTTAGAATCTTTGTGGCAAGTATTTTTTTTTGCAAAGAAGCTGTTGAAAACTATTCTCCTGGTCATTTGCAAAAAGCATATTTTTTAACATGCTTCAAAAGCTTACTGATACACCCTTACATAATCTATTTCGTAAGTTGCACTGTTAACTGCAGGATCTACTGCCCCGCCAAAATTGCCGCCCATGGCCATATTTAATAAGATGAAAAAGTTTTGATTAAATGGTAAGGCTGCCGAATTGGCCACCGTATGATACAACTGTGCATCCACAAAAATTTTAATAGCAGTTGATGACCAATCAATGGTATAAGTATGAAAAGCCGTAGTAGCATCAGGTATTACAAGGGTATTACCATCGGCATTACCGCCCGAGCGGCCGGGGTAATGCAGTGTTCCATAAATCTTATTCAGGTCTCTGCCTAAATGCTCCGCAATATCAGCTTCGCCACAGGCAGGCCAGGGTACGGTGTTGATGTTATCGCCCAGCATCCAGGCTGCGGGCCAGGTACCCACGCCTGTTGGAAATTTAGCACGAACTTCTATCCTGCCATACTTAAACGAATATTTTCCTTTGGATAATAAGCGTGCTGATGTGAAGGGACTGCCCATGTAATTTTCCCTAAGCGCTATGATCTTTAATACTCCACCCTGTACAATAACATTCTGTGAGCGGTTGGTATAATATTCCAGTTCGTTATTACCCCACCCGCCGCTGCCGGTACCAATATCGTATCCCCATTTTGTTGCATTGGGGGCACCATCCACATCAAACTCATCAGACCATACCAGAGTGGGCGCTCCCCCACCTGCAACGTTTACAGTTACGGTTACAGATTTACTGATGGTTAAATTGGAACTGCTTTTTGCTGTAACATTTACGGTGTAAGTGATATTGCCTGCAGTTGTGTAGCGGTAAGTAACGGCTCCAGAAGGCACAGTTTCTATTATGCCGTTGCCGTACTCAAAAACATAAGTAACTGCATTGGTAGCTGTAGCGGTAAAAGATACATTACCACTGCCATCTGTACTTGCAGTCGCCGTTACCACCAGGTTTGATGGCGCTATTTGTACAGTACCATTATTACTAACGGAGCTTCCTTTACTGCAACTGGCCAGTATAATAAACAGCAAAGCCAGTTTTATTGAATTTTTTATTAAGTTCATTTTATTTATTTTTTAATGAGTTTTTGGTACCATGAATTACCATCTGCACCAATGTTACGCAAATGTATTTGGGTATCAGAAATCGAAATTATTTCATACACCGTGCCGCCCGTTCCAAAATTAATGATGCCATTACCGGGCACGCTGAATTGAATTCGGGTTGATTGTGCCGGTGTTGAAGCAGAAGTTGCATTCATGAATACCAGTGATTTTAAGCCCCCGGTGTTGATAGCATAACAACCATCGCCGCCTGCAAAACCATAGAATGCCGTAGCAGCTCCAATAGAGAAAGAAGCTCCTTTATTATTGATGCTCATTTTTACATTGTCGTTGGCATCTTTTGAAAAAGTAATATCGTCATCATAAGCGCAGGCTTCTCTTGAATTTGGTGTGGCAGAATACCAGATAGGAGAAAACTGGTCATTGGGCCCAACACCAAAATGGCCGGGTGCATCATGGTCTGTTTGCCATACTTTGGATGAACCATTGGTGAGGTTTTGTAAGATGGCCGCAGGTATCATAAAGTTAACAAATACTTTTACGGGTTTGCTGATGGTTGACATAACGCCTGCTGTGCCAATGGCATTTACCGTAATGGTGTAGGTAGTTGTGCCGGGATTACCATACCGGTAGGTGATTACACCCGATGGAACCATTTGGGGTGCAGTGCCATCGCCAAAATCTATTTTATAAGTTAAGGCATTGGCGGCTGTTACCGATATATTAACCTTGCCGGTGCCATTTCCATCCGGGTTGCCTGCATCTACCCCCTGGATTACTGTTGTAAGTACCAGGCCGGTTGGTGTTACAATATCACCAAAGTTATACTCTGCCTTTTTACACGCACTTAAACCAACAAGGGTTATCAGTAATGTGATAAGGAATGATTTTTTATTAGTCAGCATAATTTTATTTTTTAAAATTAATTAAGTGTGATGTCGTCGAAATAATAGGTGAAGTTGGCAGACCCGTCTCCCACTGTTCCCAGGTCGAAGATCAATACAATTTTTGAATAGGAATTGCCCACGTTTATTGTACTGAAATCAAAAGTTAATTCCTCCCAGGCATTGGCTGTGGTGGTTGTTGCTTCTTTTTCAAAACTGATACCGCCATTGGTTGCATTCTCTACTTTAAGCAGCAGTTTGGCACCAACCCTTGGTGAATAAACTTTTACTTTAAATGTTCTTAATACCGAAAAATTGATGGGGTTAACCAGTTCTATAAAACTACCGCCATAAACTTCCGGTGGCCCCTTCACCATTTTGCCAACTTTGGTGCTTGTATTAATGCCAGTAGCACTTGGGTTATTTACAACCGTAGCAACACCCCCACCAAAATTAGTGAATGGGTAAGGATAGGTGGTTGACTGAAAAGTTAGCGGAAGCGACAGGTAATTGGGAGCCACATTGGCGGCTAAAAAACTCACATCATCCCAATAAAATACTTTGCCTGTTCCTGCATTTCCAAAATCAAAAAATATGGAAGCCATGTTGTATGTGTATGTTAAGTTCATTGCGGCTGTGCCGGATGATTGATTGGCAAAATCAAAAATCAATGTTTCCCAGGTATTGGCCGCTTGTGTCATAGCTTCAGTTTCAACCGAACGGGTATTGTTTGTACGGTCTTCAACTTTTAAACGCACCCTTATGCCCGCAGCAGGCGAATATACCCGAACACTCATTTGAGTTTTGCTTGCAGTAAAAGGAAGGTTAGTGGTAAAGCCTGCACCAATGGTTGTACCAGCCCAGGTTTCGGCGCCATTTATTTTTGTTGTCTTCTTTACATTGTTAGCGCCATTTGTTGGGTCAAGGGCTGCTACGCTCTGGTTGTTTCCAAAATCTGTAACCTCGTAATTAACGCCGGGTAAATCAAAAGTAACGGGCAAAGCCAGGAAACCAACAGGCATTTGGTTAGTAAGCCTGATATCATCAAACAACCAGGTAAAATTGGCCGATCCATCTCCTACAGTTCCCAAATCAAAAATTAAAACAACTTTTGAGTATGAATTGCCGGTATTAATGGTTCTGAAATCAAATGCCAGGTCTTCCCATGCATTGGCAACATTGCAAACCACTTCTTTCTCAAAAGAAATTCCACCGTTGGTCAGGTTCTCTACCTTCAATAAAACCTTAGCTCCCACCCGTGGTGAAAACACTTTCATTCTAAAAACCCTGTTGGCCGAAAAATCAATCGGGCCGCCGAGCGTTAAAAAACTACCGGCCCATACTTCGGGCGCATTTTTTACCATACGGCCAACATTGGCACTTGTATTTATGCCATTGCTTTGCGGATTGGCAATTTTTGTAGCCGTTGCACCACCAAAATTGGTAAATGCATAATTAACTGTTGCCGACTCAAAGGTTATTGGTAATAAAACGGGATCTACTATGGTAACTGTTGTTGTATAAGTGGTAGTAGCAGCGCCACCGCTATAAGCTACAACCCTTACTGTGTAAGTACCTACGGCTGCATACACATGGCTTATTGTTTGTCCTTCTAAAAAAGACTGGCCTGGCTCATTGGCAACATCGCCCCAAAATACTTTAAAGAAAGTTTCGTACAAGGCTGATGCAGAAACGTTCACTTTAAAATTGTTTGCTGCATCAATGGCAACATTAGCTACCAGGTTTTCCGGTGCCCTGAAAGAAACGGTTAATTTTTGAATAAGGGTTGTTGTTTTACCATTCACTGCATGCCCTACAAGTTTAACATCATATACACCTTCGGCATAAACATGTGTGGTGTTTTTACCTGCATTTAAAACTACCGGTGTGGATGTAGCATCGCCATAATACACATCGTAAAAAATTGCTCCTTCTCCATTTGGTGTAATGGTTACCAGGCCTGTATTATCCTGTGTAATATTAAAGAGCACAGACAATTTAGCTGGCGCCGCACCTGTATCAACAAATGAAACATCATCTGTTTTTATCTTTTGGCAACTTACAAATAAGGCCATCATCAGAAAAGCGCAGTACAAATATTTTATTGCATTCATAATCGTTATTTTTAGTTAGTTAAAGATTAATAGCCGGGGTTTTGTGTTAAGCCCGCCAATTCTACTTCGCCCTGCGGTATGGGAAACAGTTCGTGCTTGCCGGTAACAAATCCCAGGGTGCCCAGCACAGTAGCCGCTCTTCCTGTTCTTACCAGGTCAAAAAAGCGTTCGCCTTCCATCGCCAGTTCCAGTCTTCTTTCTGCTAAAATAGCATCGTACAAAGTGGTACCGGTTGCAGTAACATCATGTAACAGATCAGCAAATGCACGGCGGCGAACGAGGTTCAGATAGGTTTGTGCTTTCACATCATTTCCTGATTTATTGTAAGCTTCGGCAGCCATCAGCAATACATCTGCATAGCGAATGGTGCGAAAATTATTTGAATAATTTAATTCAACCTGTCCGGATGTTTCGCCTTTGCGTGGTAAATATTTTTGATTGTATAAACCGGTATTTTGATAAGGTGCAACCTGGTAGGTAATATTTAATGCAGGATTGGCTGTTTTATATGCTTCAATATCCAACACGGTTACTGCTTTTCTTTTATCGCCTGCGGCATAGGCTGCTGCCAGGTTTTGCGTTGGTAAATTAGTGCTCCAGCCGGGGTTGTAAGGCATAGCTGCAGAACCATTCAAACCTCGTACGCCACATTGCTGAACAGAATAATTTCCTTGTCCGCGTGTAACATGTCCCCAATCATAAGTAGCCGATCCATTTGAATATTGAATTTCAAAAACAGCCTCTGGCCCGTTTTCGCCGCTTGGTAAAAAGATTGAATTAAAATCAGCAACCAATGAATAGGCATTTGAATTAATCACATTATCCAGCATAGCTGCTGCCGGGGCAAATTTATTTTGATACAACAAAACTTTACCCAATAAAGCCTGTGCAGCATATTTGGTTGCTCTTCCTTTTTCTGTTTGTACCGATGGTAAAACGGCAATGGCATTGGTAAGGTCTGTTTCAATTTGTTTGTACACATCTGCCTGGGTTGCTCTTGTAATGCTACCCTGGTCTGCCAATGTCAATCTCCTGTCAACAAATAAAGGAACGCCGCCAAACATTTTTACCAGCGTGAAGTAATAATAAGCTCTTACAAAATATACTTCACCATATAAAGCATCTTTTCCAACAAACGTAATGTTTATGCCTCCGGGGTTTTTGTCTTTATACTGCTGCATGTAATTAGCACGGTTAATACCTTCGTAGCAAGACTGCCACAGATCGGCTGTTGTGCCGTTAACAGAAGTGTGGGTGAAATTATTGATCTGCTGCAGGGAAAGTACATCCGATGCACTTTCGCCGCCTGTTACCGAATTATCAGAAATAATATCGCCAACAGGAACAACCTGGTTAAGCCATTGCAAGGGTGCATAAGTACCCACGGCTATTGATCTGTAATCTGCTTCGCTTTTAAAATATTCCTGGTCGGTTATTTTAAAATCGTCTTTCGGGTTATAGTCAACCCATTTATTGCAGGAGATGAGCGTACTGCCTGCAAGTAAGACGCCTAATATTTTTATTTGTAAATTTTTCATTTTACTATTATTTATTGAATGAATTAAAACTTAATGTCCAGTCCTACAGAATATGTTCTTGCCTGTGGATATGCACCGCGGTCAATACCTACATCAGATAAGCCTGCATTTATTTCAGGATCAAAACCGGTGTATTTGGTAAACGTGAATGCATTTTTTACCTGGCCATATAACCTTACAGCCTTAAATATTCTTTTGATTGGCTTAAGCTGAAAATTATAGCCCAGCAATATGTTCCTTACTTTAATGAAAGAACCATCTTCTACATACCTGTCGGATACACGGGCGTTGTTGTTGGCATCGGTAAATGAATACCTGGGATTGTGTGCATCATTGGTTGTGCCCGGTCCTGTCCACCTGTTGAGCACACTCCTGAATTTATTAGTGTAGTTGGCATTTCTTTCCAATGCACGGTACACATCATTGCCCGAAGAAGCATAAGTTAAAACGGAGAGATCAAAGTTTTTATACTCCAGGTTCAGGTTCCATCCAATGGTAAACTTTGGAAAAGGATTGCCAATTTGTGTTTGATCTTTTGAATTAATTACACCATCGCCATTCAGGTCGGCAAATTTTATATCCCCGGGTTGTGCACCCGCCTGTAAAGGGCTGGCAGCAATTTCTCCTTCTGTTTGAAATAAACCCAGCGTTTTATAACCATAATAATAATAAGGGGTTTTATCTTTTTCAAATACAGTAACCGTTTGAGACTGACCGTTAAAATATCCTCCGCCTACATTCCTGGCTGTACCTTCCTGGTTGGTGCCGGTAACCAAATTTTTAACTGTTGTAAAAGTTACAGAAGTAAAAACTTTAAGGTCTTTACCAATTTTGCTGTTGTATCCTAAACTGATATCAACACCGCTTGTTTTTGTTGAACCGATATTATCGTATGGAGCCGGCAAACCGCCCAGGATAACTGCAGAAACTGAGGGCTGGTAAATCAATCCTTTTGTATTTTTCTGGTAGTAATCGGCAGCTATATTGAATTTGTTTTTATAAAAATTCATATCAAACCCGATATTCATCT
>JANNYY010000118.1:0-8137 GCA_031410355.1 Chitinophagaceae bacterium
AAACATTATGACCAGACTATTCTGCTTACCCTGTTTATTATTATGGTTTATTAATTGTCAATCTTTGGCTCAAACAACAGGTTCATTACGCCAAAAAATACAACAGATCGTTTTGGCAAAGAACGCTGTTGTTGGCGTTTCAATTATGGGAAATAATGGAAAAGACACGCTGTCAATAAATGGCGGTAAACATTTCCCCATGCAAAGTGTATTTAAGTTTCATATTGCACTAGCCATGTTATCTGAAATTGACAAAGGAAAGTCTTCTCTCCATCAAAAAATAAAAATTGAGCAGAAAGACCTGTTGCCAGGTCTTTATAGCCCAATCAGGGAAAAATATCCAATGGGAGCAAGCCTGTCAATTGCTGAAATTTTAAAATACACAGTTGCTGAAAGTGATAACGTTGGATGCGATGTTTTGTTAAGGCTTATCGGCGGGCCCCGGGCAGTTGAAGATTATTTCATAAAAAATAATTTTAAAGATGTGTCAATAAAATTTAATGAAGAGGTACAACAGCATAATTGGGATTTACAATTCCAGAACTGGACCACACCAAAAGCGGCAAACCTGGTATTAGCATCCTTTTATAACAACAAAACAAACTTGTTATCAAAAAAAAGTTATTACTTTATCTGGAAAGTGATGAAAGAAACTAAAACCGGTAAAGACAGGTTGAAAGGACAACTGCCCCAAAAAACTATTGTTGCTCATAAAACAGGTTCTTCGGGTGTTAACAAGGCAGGTTTAACTGCAGCAGTAAATGATATTGGAATCGTGTTTTTACCCGGTGGGCAACATTATTTTATTAGTGTTTTTGTAACGGATTCAAAAGAAGATGCTGTTACCAATGAAAAAATAATTGCGGACATATCAAAAGCAACCTGGAACTATTTTACAGGGAAAATCAGATAAGGCTTCTCTCCTGTTGCCATCATAATCGTACATAAATATCCCGGAATATAGCCTCTTTATTTATTTTTGAAATTGCTTTTGTTTCAGCGGGACTTTCAAAGTTTTTAATTTTGAACTTACCGTTTCTTATCGGCTTCCCGGCTTCCCGGCAAAATTTTACTTTTGAGCCAATCTCCTGCTTACTAGTAATTTTTAAAAATTCATGGAAACTTAAGAAAAATAAAATATATTTTTAGCCTGTAATTATTTTACCCAAAACTAACCAGTATGAAAAATGCCAAAACAGACTTACTGCGCATGTTACAAAAGGCTTTTAAAAAAGCGCTCCAAAAAAATGATCCCGAAGGTTTTAAGGCTTCCCAAAAACAGGATGCATCCCGGAGAGATTTTTTACGAAAAACTTTTATTGGTGTTGCAGGACTTGCTGCACAAAAAGCGCTGGCCAATGCAAATTATTTTACCCGTTTTGCAGGTACCCCGCAGGACTTTACCATAGGCATACTGGGCGCAGGTGTTGCCGGTTTACATGCTGCTTATGTTTTGCAAAATGCCAATATTAAAGCCACCGTATTTGAAGCAAGTAACAGAACGGGCGGAAGAATGTACACCGCTACAGGTATGCTGGGCAAAGGCATAACTACCGAACTGGGCGGAGAATTTATTGACAGCAATCATGCCGATATAATAGCGCTGGCAAAAAAATTCGGTTTAAAATGTATTGATACAGACAAAGACAAACATCTTACCAAACAAATATTTTATTTTGATGAAAAAAAATACACTGCCAAAGACCTGGTAACAGCGCTTGTACCGCATGTTGTAAGTATGCAGGCAGATATAGATTCGCTGCCGGAAATAATTACTTACAACAATTTTGGTACTGCAGATAAATGGGATAAGATGTCAATTGCTGCATATCTTGACAGCAAAGGCATTAGCGGCTGGTTAAGAAATATGCTCACCATTGCATTTACAACAGAGTACGGGCTGGATATTACAGAACAGTCGGCCATTAATTTATTGTTTTTGTTTAGCCCGGAAAATGCAGGCGAGGAATTGTTTGGCGAAAGTGATGAACGTTATAAAATAAGAGGTGGCAACCAGCGTATTGTTGATGAACTGGCCGAACGTGTTGGCACTGTAAAAACCGGTTACGAAGCCACAAAAATAAAATCGGATGGGCAGGGCTTTGCAGTAAGTTTTGCCAACGGGCAAACAGAAAAATTTGATTACCTTATTTGCTGCATTCCTTTTACAAAGCTGCGTAAAATTACACTGGAAATAGATGGCATGACCGACGTGAAGAAAAAATGCATTGCAGAACTTGGTTATGGCCGCAATGCAAAAATGTTTGCCGGGTTTAAAAGCCGCTACTGGCGCAAACAGGGCGCCAGCGGACAAACATTTTCTAACCTCCCTTTTCAACTGGGATGGGACAGCTCTCAATTACAAAAAGGAACCGCCGGTGGTTACACTTTTTTAACCGGCGGAATTATGACCGATAAAATGATTGATAAACCCCTTCCTGAAAAAGTTAATGAATATGTTTCGCAACTGGAAAAGATATTTCCGGGGGCGGCTGAAAATTACAACGGGATAAATAACATTTTTTATTGGCCCACACACCCGCATACATTGGCAAGTTACGCCTGTTACAAACCCGGGCAGTGGACAACAATTGGCGGTGCCGAAATTGAACCCGTGGGCAATATGTTTTTTGCAGGTGAACATTGCAGCAGCAGTTTCCAGGGGTATATGAATGGCGGCGCTGAAACCGGCCGCAGGGCTGCCGAAAACCTGATGGAGGTTTTGAAAAGTAAAAAGGGATAGTAAGCCTTGCTTATGTTAATTCTTTCTTTTGGTCTTTAAGTAATTTAAAGAAGCCTGTTGTTAAACAAGCAATAAAAACGGGGTATAAAACCAGGAATATAATTTGTACTGCAATTGCAGGAATAAATAAGGTGATGGATATTTGCAATAATGCAGTTACTATGATACCAAATGTACCAATGGTAAAATAAGGAATCTTTTTCTTCATTTAAATAGCATTTTAAAATAGCACGGTTAGGTAATAATTTTATTAGTTATTTTTTTGATCTGCGAAACCTGGTTATTAAAGAATTTTTTTTTACAGTTTTGTTATTGGTTCTCAAATAAAAACAGCAGTTTAATATTTTTTATATGATGCAATGTAGCAGAATAAATTAATGTATAAAATACCCTAAAGTGGGTATTTTATACATTAATTTTACAGGAGGCAGGATAAACCTGAAGTTTAAGAAACTGATTTGAGAGACCAAGGAAAGATATTAATATTTACCTGCCCTGTTTTACCGGCATGGTATTGATCATTTTATTATCAGCGGAAATTATTATCAGCTTGTATATTTTTAATTGTTATGTACCTTTAATACAGAATTGGCGCTCACTCTAAAAATCTACAGGCATGTGCCTTACTAAATTCTTTTTAAGTGTTGTTTGCAGTTTCTTTACCTGTTTTGCCAGCAGCAAGTCTGTTACAGACACCATTACCACGCTAAAAACAAACAG
Source organism: Chitinophagaceae bacterium (assembly GCA_031410355.1). GTDB lineage: Bacteria > Bacteroidota > Bacteroidia > Chitinophagales > Chitinophagaceae > Ferruginibacter. The sequence goes on from JANNYY010000118.1 coordinate 3,464, forward strand.
AACAAAACCTGCTGTGTTTAAAGCCGCAAACGGCAAATTTTATAAAGTAACTTTTGCATCTGATCCATCAAGGCCTGCTGCCGGCAAATCAGTAAATAGCAGGGAGGTTGTGTTTGCGGGTAAGGACAGGGCTGCAGCAAAAACAAGCTTTGTTACCGGGGTACCCGCAAAATCTTTTAACTCTATTGCAGAATTAGTTGCATCATTAACCCCCGATAGTATTATCAGGACCAAACTTACCAGGAGCAGCAAGCGTATAGCTGATGAACAAAAAAATGTTAGGCTCGAAAAAAATATCTTTTTGTATGCGATGAAAAAAGAAACTGATAACGATTATCACCTCATTATAGGGGATAATATCAAACTGAGTAATGCAACCTTGTTTAATGTTGAGATATCAGGTGTACCCAAACGGGGCAATGCAACCATTCGGGGGATTCGTAATTTTTTTAAAGATAATTTTGGCCAGGTTAGCGGACCAAAATATGCTGTATTTAAGGATGATCCCATACCCATAAAGGTTTCGGGATCGTTATTTTATGATGTTGATCATCCTGCCGGTCAGGTTGGGCCTGTTGGGATGCGTCCGAAAACATCCTGGGAAATACATCCGGTTGCATCTATCAGTTGGTAATACTATATTCGTTTTAAGACCTTTTAAAGTGCTTCACTATGGTATAACAACCTGAGGCGCTCACGGGTGTGGAGGTTGGCTTGCGTTTGTATTATGATGCAGCAACATCGCAGAAGAATTCCTCCGTTGTACGGCGGCTCCTGCAAGCCAGCCACAATATCAACACAGGTACCCGCCTGAAAAAGAATGCAAAATTTATAATTTACGAACCTTTTCAAAGGATACCTCTTTTCTTTTTTGGGTACTTCCTTTAAATAGCCCGTTACATTTTTTGCTTTACTTACCAGATTTCTCTGCTGTTAATTATTTTTTTCGTTCTCTTATCGCCTTAAACTCCGATCCGGCTTTCCATTGCGGCATCTTGTCTTCAAAGGCCAAGCGCCTGCCCACCCTGAACAATAATTTAAGGTCCTTTAGGGCACCATCCATTGTCCAGGTGGCTGCATCATATTCATCAGAGGGTTTATGATAATTCTTGTCCGTGTATTCATCTTCTAATTTTTGTCCAAACGCTTTTCCTTTACCCACCACATCAACACCGTAACTCGCATCCAGAGCAGGAATGCCTGCTTTGGCAAAATTAAAATGATCAGACCTGTAATAATATCCTGCTTCGGGATGGGTATCAGCAGAAATATAACCACTATCTTTTGCTACTTCTTCTCTTAAATAATCTTCCAGCTCCGATTGGCCCTCCCCTATGATGGTCATATCCCTGGTACGGGTATAGCGGTTCATCCCATCCATATTGATATTAGCAACTGTTTTAGCGGCAGGGTAAATGGGGTTTTGTGCATAATATGCCGAGCCCTGCAGTCCCTGTTCTTCTGCAGTAACAGAAAGTATAATAATGGTTCGCTCAGGTTTTGTTTTCATGCTTTTAAAAGCACGGGCAAGTTCCAGCAGGCCGGCAGTTCCACAGGCATTGTCTAATGCACCATTATAAATAGAATCGCCTGTTTCATCGGGCCGGCCAATACCCAAATGGTCCCAGTGTGCGGTGTAAATAATCACTTCATCAGGGCGTTTGCTGCCTGTTATCTTGCCGATAACATTATACGATTTATTGTACGTTGCCGCTACCTTCATGCTGGTAGAAAGCTTAAGGTTTAATGGAACTGCTTTAAAGCCACGCTGGTTTGCTTTAACTAAAAGTGTTGAATCAAAACCGGCAGCGGCAAATAATTTATTAGCAACCATTTCGGGCAGCCAGCCTATCACATCACAATTCATTTTGTCTTTACCACGGTTATCTAACGCCAGCCTGGAAGTATTAAAACTGTTTTGCTGAACACTAAAAGGATAGCTTGCGGCCCTGGTATTATGAACAATTAAACAACCTTTGGCGCCCTGCCTGGCAGCTTCTTCAAATTTGTAAGTCCACCGGCCATAATACGTCATTGTTTTTCCTTTAAACAAAGTGGTATCGCCCAACCAGAACCCCGGATCATTCACCATCACCATCACTACTTTACCTTTCACATCCAGTCCTTCATAATCGTTCCAGTTATATTCTGGTGCTACAACACCATAACCTGCAAAAACAAGTTCGGTATTATCCAGGCTGATGCTTGAATCCGTTTTATCGGTCCAAATAATGTAATCATCAAAAGCTTTTAAAGTAAAATTTCCTTTAGCCGACTGCACCTGCATAGACGGTGCAGCAGTGGCCCTGATATTTACCATGGGTACTTCCTGCAAAAAACTATTGCCATTGCCGGGCTCAAGCCCCGCTGCTGCAAATTGCTGTTGCAGGTAACTGATGGTTCTTTTTTCTCCTTCGGTAAAAGGTTTGCGGCCCATAAAAGAGTCGGATGCCAGCATGGCAATATGCTGCTTCATGCTATCGGCGCTAAAGGCAGCCAGGCCATCATTATCATCTTTTACAGCTTTTTGATTGCAGGCTGCAAGCAGTATAAAACCAAGCACGGGAATAAATTTTAAGGCTTTGTACATGAGATTTTGTTTTAGATAAGCATTTAAGTTTTTGTTAGGGTAAGATATTGCTTTATTGGAGAATGAAAAATTGAAATTCTGCTACTTCTTCTTTTGTATCGCGTTGGTGTATTCACAAACAATTTTTGTTTTTATATTTTCGGTTCGGGAAAACATGAGGGGAGACTCAATATTCATTCCTTTCTGCGTCTATAAGCACACCAGCATTGCAGTACCAAAGGAAGAAAAACTTCCTTTCCTTATTTCTTATTTTTTTTGTACCTTTTACCAGTCAAAGCAATAATGCTCCACACCAACAGTTGCTTATGAGAACAACACTACTCCTTTTTATTCTTATCGCTTTCGCAGGCAATGCCAACAGCCAATCGGTCAGTTTACTGAAAGATATCAATGCCAGCCCTTCGCATGGATACGCACAACCAGCTCCAATGGGAATATTGGGTAATAACGTTATTTTTTGGGCTACCACACTTACCAACGGGATGGAACTTTGGAAAACTGATGGCACGGCGGCGGGAACTGTTTTATTAAAAGACATATTTGCCGGGAAAAATAGTTCAGCTTCCGGCGATTGGGCTGTAATGAATGGCCAGTTGTTTTTTGTGGCAGATGATGGTAATGCGGGTAGGGAACTCTGGAAAACCGACGGTACAAGCACCGGTACTGTTATGGTGAAAGACATTAATCCCGGTATTGCATTTAGCTTACCTGCCTACCTGACCAATATTAACGGTACGCTTTATTTTTATGCCAAAGGCGCTGGCGGTTCCAGGTTATGGAAGAGCGATGGCACAAGTGCCGGTACTGTAATGGTAAAAGATATCGAACTCACACCATGGCAAACTTTCCCCACCGCATTTGTAGGTATCAATGGCTGGATATACTTCAGTGCAAGAGATGATAGTCACGGACATGAACTTTGGAAAACGGACGGCACTGCAGCAAATACGGTAATGGTTAAAGATATCAACCCTGCGGGACCCGCAGAAGTTGATCAAATGGTGAACATGAACGGCCAATTATTTTTCAGGGCAAATGACGGCGTGAACGGGCATGAATTATGGAAAACTGATGGAACCGCTGCCGGAACAGTTATGGTAAAAGATATCAATCCCGGCAGTAATTATAGTTACCCCTCGGAGTTAACTGTTATTGGTAATGCTTTATACTTTTCTGCGCAAAATGCAAACCAGGGTTTTGAACTTTGGAAAAGCGATGGTACAGCGGCAGGTACAACTATGGTGAAAGACCTTGCTCCCGGTCAAAATTCAGGCAGTCCTCTGTACCTGCTTGAGATGAATGGTATATTATATTTTGAAGCACTTAATGGGCTTTGGAGATCCGATGGTACATTGGCAGGCACCACTGCGATTCCGAATGTTAACCCGGTTGCAGCCGGACTGGACCGGTATAACCTGGTGAAGGCAAACTCCAACTTATATTTTATGGGCAGGAACGCTGTCTACGGCGATGAACTTTGGAAGAGTGACGGAACCGCCGGGGGAACTTCAATGGTGAAGGATATTGCAACCGGAACAACCGGATGCGAACTCCTGTATCTCTTTAACGTAAACGGAAATGTTTTTTTCTGCGCCAATGATATCATACACGGAAAAGAGTTGTGGAGATCTGATGGTACAGCAGCAGGCACGGTGATGATAAAAGATATTAATGCGGGAACTGCATTTAGCGATATTGCCAATAAAACGATGGTGAATGGTACACTATTTTTTACAGCATGGGATGGCGGTATTTACGGCAATGAATTATGGAAAACTGACGGTACGCCGGCAGGCACTGTGATGGTGAAAGATATCAATCCCATACTCACTGGTTTTTCTTCTGCCAGGAACCTTTACAATTTTAATGGCAGTTTATTTTTTAACGGCGATGATGGCGTGAATGGAAATGAATTGTGGAAAAGCGATGGCACGGCCGCTGGTACCGTAATGGTACAGGATATCAACCCGGGCAGCAATGGTCTTTTCCCTACTATCCTGGGGAGTATGAATAATATCATGTACTTAACCGGAACCGATAATATACATGGAACTGAACTTTGGAGATCGGACGGTACCGGGGCG
>JANNYY010000119.1:0-9343 GCA_031410355.1 Chitinophagaceae bacterium
GTGATCATTTCATATATCTCTTCCATATTTAACTCATCGCCGTTTTTAACCGGAATGTCTTTATCATAACGCAAATCAAGATATGGGTACTGCCTGTTGTCTGCTTTGCTATACCCGTGCCCGGAGTAATGAAAGATAACAATATCGTTCCGGGCAGGTTGTATCGCATTGATCTTATTCAACAAATTTGTTTTACTCAGGTCTTTACCCACCAGTTCAGTTATTATTATTTCAATCCCCAGTTTATCTGCAATTTTTTTAAAATAAGCCTGCTGTTTTTTCCGGTCTGTATCGCAGTCGGGGCCTATATTCTCGTCCTCAGTATCTGCAACAGTGAGTAAAAACATGCGTGACGCTTTAAGTTCAGCAGGAACCGTGCGGATATTGCTGACAAAAAGATTTTTATAAATATCTTCATCTTCGATAAAATAAGTAAGTATAAGTTCGGGCGTAAAATCCTTGCTTTCCAGCAGCCGGATGCTGCTGATAACGCCCTGCAGGTCTTCTCCTTCATGCCCCTTTTCCGCATTAATGGTCATAAATGCCCAGGGTTCAAATTCATTCGTTTGGGGATTTATTTTAAACCAAAATGTAATAAAGGGTGGCAGATCAGCAACAACTTTGGAATTGATATCCCCTTCAACATATTTAAAATTAGTAGCCTTGTAATACATTTTTGTATAATCAGTTTTATTATCCTTATCGCTGTAGAAGTTTTGTTTTATTGTACATTCTATCGTAGGTTTTTTATCTACATGCAACCGCATTTTTCCGGTACCATCACCGTTGATCAATAAAAAAGTTTTAAACTCGAACTTATCCAGGCCTATGCTGATATAACAAAGCATCTCATAATAGGATTGCGCATAAACTGAACTTCCCAAAAAAAGAAAGATGGCAATAAACAGGCTTCTTATTTTCATAAACCGGTATATTTTAATGCTAAAAATCATTGGTTTTTTACACTGCAAAGCTATGCCAGGCCTTGAAAAAATTAATTCATTTTAAACACCGGCGTTTGGCTGCACTTATTGTATTCATTTGGATTGTCGGGCCGGGCGCAAAGGGAATAAGCAGCTACCGTGGCGGTTTGCTGCTTTGTATTTTCGGTAATTTCCTGCCAGGTGATATTCTGGTAATTGATGCCCATATATTTTTGTAAAGCTTCTCTGAACTGGCTGGTAAAAATACCCCCATTGGTGGGGTTGCCGGCAGATACCTGTCCCTTTGCAGCAGCAGTAAAAATCAAGGATATTCTGTTGGGATTCATAAAAAGCGCCTGCATATTCTCCAGGCTAAGCCCAACCGATGAAGGCCTTGGATTGGCAATATTGGTACTTTTTACATTTGATACATCAAGGTGCCAGTTGCAGCAATCACTTATTACCAGGTTAAGCCTGCCTGGTTTATTTTTAATAATGTTGTACACTTCTTCCATATTAATTTCGTCGCCATTCTTCACTGGTATGTCCTTATCATAACGCAGGTCCAAATAAGGGTACTGGCGGTTATCGTCCTTACTATAGCCGTGGCCCGAATAATGGAAGATCACGATATCATTTTTAGTTGGTTGCAGTTCATCAAGCTTACTTAATAAATTAGCCTTGCTCAGGTCTTTACCAAATAATTCTGAAATGATAATGGGAATCTGTAGTTTGTCGGCAATCTTTTTAAAATAGGCCTGCTGTTTTTTTCGGTCGGTATCACAGTCGGGGCCTATGCTCTCGTCTTCGGTATCGGCAACAGTAAGCAAAAACATGCGGGATGATTTTTGTTCTGTAGTAAGCGTGCGTATGTGGGTATCAAAAAGGTTTTTATAAATTTCATCTTCTTTTGTAAAATACCTTAATACAAGTGTTTGGGTAAGGTCCTTATCTTCAAGCAGCCTGATATCGCTGATAACGCCCTGTAACGTTTTTCCTTCCCCGTCTTTGGTCATCACTGCCCAGGGTTCGTATTCATTGGTTTGCTGGTTTATTTTAAACCAAAAAGAAATGGGAGGAAACTCTCCCCCGGACGTATCGCCAATAACGACTGCGATATCTTTACCGGTATAATACATTTTGTTGTAATCAATTTTATCATTTTTATCCCTTGCAAATCCCTGTGTTATTTCGCATTCCAATACAAGGCGGTCCTGTGGCGTATCTCCTTCCGCAGCTACCCTCATTAACCCCGTGCCATCTCCGTTCAGCAGAAAAAAAGCTTTATATTCATCTGTAGGCGAATCTTTATCCACTTTAAAATGAAAATCCATTTCATAAAGTGATTGGGCAAAAAGCGAACTGCCTGTAAAAAGGCAGCAGGCAATAAACAGGCATATTTTTTTCATAACAGTTTATTGTAAAGTTTACAGACTGTTAATTTACTATGACTGGTTGGAAATACAAAATATTAAAACGATTAAACAGGACAGGTGTAGTTTTGAGGCACAAGAGTAATTGATACGCTACAGAAAGAATAAACCGGCTGAAATAAAATGGTTTGCATCAAAAAAAGGTTTGTGGAAGCCACAAACCTAAATCATATCTATTTTAAAAAAAGGGATTATTAAAGTACAAGAATACTGTTAGTGCCACCATACTCATTTTCCAGTTCACTGTCAGCCTCTGTATCGTTAACCCATTCAGTTTTATTCACTAAATATTTAAACTGCTGTTGTGTATGTTTTGGTAAAGAAACTTCGGTAGAAAAAGTACCGTCTTTTTTCTTTTTAAGTATGATACCATTTTCCCAGTCGCTGTTAAGGCCCAATATTTCTACTGTTTCGGCATTTTCAGGGGCAAATGTGAATTTTACTTTGCAATAATCTTTGGTTTTAAAATACGTTTTCTGAATCATTTTTTTTGTTTTGAATTGGTTTGTAACAGTTGTCCCGGTAAAATAATTACCAGGTTCACACAGCAAATAAATCGTTAAGGAAAAAGCAGGTATTTAAAAAGCAACTGCTGCATTTAATACAGAAATAGCTAAAAGGTAACCCAATCAACTAACAACGGAATAAAAAATGGAACAACTCCACTGTAAAAATGAAGAAATTGACTTATGCGTTTATGATCTTTGACTTGCTCAGGTAAGATTTATCGGGGCTGAACAAAAAGAGGCAGGTGCCGCCTTTGATTTTATTGATGATGGGTTTATTCAATTTTTCAGGTAATGCAGGGCATCCCCAGCTACGGCCGATATAACCGCGTGCCTTAATGAAGTCCTCAGTTACATAATCAGCAGCATGTATCACAATATCGCGGCTGTTGGCATTGTCGTTGATGCCTTTTTCCAATCCTTGGAGCCTTAATGAATAACCATGACCGCCTTCGTAGGTTTGCTGTGTTTCATAAAAGCCCAGGCTGCTTTTAAGGCTTTCAGGCGAATTTGAAAACTCTTTTGCCATAGCAGCTCCTGAATTTACTCCATGCGCCACATAAGTATTAAATACCACTTTAACCTGCTTGATATCTATTACAAACAGCCTCTTTTTGGAGGACGGCATGCTAAAATCGACTATGGAAATGATATGCTCATTTTCTACTTTTCCCTGATCAATGAGTAGGTTAAAACCCTTCATGGCATAATCAAAGGTTTGTTTAGATAACCCCAGATGCTGCAGGTCTAAATCTTCATATAAAACATCATTAGTATTTAAAATAATTTGATCTTCAAGAGATGGAATGGTATCCAGATGTAATGCACTTTCAGGTTGCGAAGGTGCTGCATATAATGAGTCGGGGGCGTGATGTGCAGATAATAAAGGAAAATGAAGAACAAGAATTAAAAGGCTGAAGAGGGAGATGTTTATACTTTTAAATGCTGTTTTCCGCATATTATCTTTGGATTTAGATTTTAAACTTTAGCTTCAATCGTGGCGCAAATGTAGCATCTAAAATGTTTCTATTTTGTTAAAAACAACGTTCCCGCTTCGTTTAAGAAACGGGAACGGCCTCCATATTATTGTTGGCAATTATTATTTTAAGAATTTATTACTTATATATTAAAAACATTTACAGTTCAGGACAGAACAAGTTAGTTAATGAACATTTTTTCTATCACGGCTTTATCATGCCCATAAATGTCATCGGCAAAATGTAATTGCCCGTTTTCATCCACCCAGGCAGTATAATAAGTAATCAATACAGGAACCGGGTTTTTTAATTTTATATTTTTTTCGTTACCGCTGTTCATGGCTTCAGCTATTTTTTCCGGGCTCCATGCGGCATCATCTTTTAAAAGATGATTTGCCATTTTTGCCGGATCACTCAATCTTATGCAACCATGGCTGTATGCACGCTTGTCTTTTGCGAAGAGCGATTTTGCAGGCGTATCATGAAAATAGATATTAAAACTGTTGGGAAACAGGAATTTTACCTTTCCCAGCGAGTTATCTGCTCCCGGTAACTGCCTTATTTCCGGCAGGCCACCCCCATCACTGGTTATTTCCATATTATGCCTTGCCAGGTAATTGGGATCTTTTGCCATCAAAGGCAACAGCTCATTTTTTACAATACTGGGAGGCACATTCCAATAAGGACTAAAAACAACCTGGTTTAGGTTTCCCGTAAAAATCATTGTATTGTGGCCTTCTTTGCCTACAACCACATTCATGTCAAAAACTTTATTTGCACCATTTTTAACATGAAGAATAAATTCTGGAATATTTACAACGATCATTTGGCCTTCCGGCTCGTTGATCATCCATTGCATACGTCCCATATTCAACAGTATCTGTTTTATCCGGATTAAAACAGGCACATTCATATCTTTTATTAATCCTTCGGTAAGCATTCCTGTAGGTGTATAGCCATACCTTGACTGGAAATTTTTTATCCCTGCTTCCATGGCATCGTTAAATACATTGGAGGTATCGGCAGCCATATCCCCGGTTAATTGCAACCGTGCTTTTACCTGAAGGACCAGGGGCGATGAACTGCCCTTTTGTAAATTGAATTTCGGAGAAAATGTGATCTGAGGCCATCCCCCCTTTTTTGCTATGGCAACATATTGTTCCAACTTATCTCTTAATAACTTATAAGCTTTATTTACTTGTTCATATTTCTCAATGTCTTTTTGCTTTTTGGTAAGTAAAGAATCGGCCAGTACTAAAGGATCTGTTTTTTTTACAGGAATAAAACGCTCCATTAGTTTACGTTTTACCGCACCTTTCTCATAATTATTTAAAGTGTAAATTATAAAATGCTGCGTGAGGGTAAGTTCTGTATTAAAGATACTTTTGTCGCTGGCTGACACATTAAATCCATCTTCTTCTGCATAATAATTATCCATTTTAACCTGAAGTTTGTTGTCTTTTAAAGTGGTATCATCGGCATAATTGGTTTGGTAATTATGCATATTCCAAAAACCACGGGCCTGTTCGGTAAGGCCGCCGGTAGAAAACCAGGCATACTGGTAATTGCGCACGTTATAAAAACTTATCATCCTGCGGCTGAGGTCTTCATCAACCTTGTTCTCCGCTAAAAAATTTACTAGCTGCAGGCTGTCGAAAAAAAAATCATTGTATGCATTGGATGCATTGATGCTGTAGTCTCTCCTGGAGATCTTCTTTTTTTCTTTTTTCGCTTCTTTTTTAGAACTGTTATTACAGGAAACAATTAAGGTAAAAAATAGGCAAACGGCCAATAGTTTTTTTATCATAAAGCCACATTTACAAAACCTGTGCCTTTTTTTTAGAACCGGTACTTTATCAATTGCCTTTAGCTTTAAAAGCTTCATCATCAAACATTGATCTATTGAACAAATAATATTTGCCATCTTTATTGTTGCGCCAGTAGCGCCGGCCATTCAGGTCGTAATAATACCTGCCGTCAACACTCCTCTTTGCAACCTTATCATTTACGGTAATCACTTTAGGAACAGTTGTTACGACCGGACGTTTTTTTACAATTTTAGTTGCGGCAATACTATCTGCAGCAGATGGTTTTGTATTTGATGCGGAAGGATGATTTTTTTTGCTGCAACCGTTTATTGTGATTATTGATAAGAAGGCTGTTATAAGCAGGCATATTTTGTACATCAGGTGTTGTTTTGGTAATACTACCAAAAACTTTACCAAACTTATTATTTGTTGTTTTACCTTATTCACCTGCTGAGCGGAAAATAAAAAACCTTCTTTGCAGAAGGTTTTTCACAGGAGATAGTAATTGATGAACAGGATAAAGGCTCACCAGTTTTCACAGGGATTAAATTAATTTCAAGTGGATATATTTGGATTTTCTTAACAACACAAAGATGCACCATTTTTTTATAGCATTTTGTAATGCAGCAAGGGTATCTGTTGTAGGTGAATTACTACAGGCTGTATAACAAAGACAATAGAAATAAAAATCAAAGTAGCAAACCTGTATATTCATTAACCTTAGCGCTGTAATGTTACTAACTATTATCAAACTGCAAAGCGCCAATTTTAATTACTTCCTTATTGGATGTTACCCTGCAATTTATAACTTTACGTTTTTGCGTTGGCTTACCAAAGTTGGTAAATAACTCAGCCTTAATAGTAATGGGGCCGCCCAATGTTTGTCTGCTGTCGCCATACAGGTTTACTTCTATTGTATAATTACCTTTGGCAGCTTTTTTCAGGATAAACTCTTCGGGCCCATATCCCAGCGTAACATCACTTGATATTTTGCCTCCTGCACCTGTACTCGTATTTTCATAAGAGCATTTTTCTTTTGCAGGATCAGTAACCCACAGGTCAATGTCAGAATCGTTTGAACTCCATCCAATCACAATACGCACATCAAGCGGCATTGGCTTAATGAATTTTTTGTCAATGGCTGATACATTTACCTGGCCGGGATGGCCACTGATGATAGCATTCATTTCGTTAAGCGCAATAGATCTTATCCCGCCAAAGCGGCCATCCCAACTGCCCAATATAACTTTATACAAAAGATCAACAGCCTGCTGGTAATTGCCGGTTTCGTTGTAAGCCAATGCCAGGTCGCGGTAAGCTTGTGGTTCTTCTTCACGGATATCAAGCACTTCTTTAAATACTTCAACAGCCAATGCTGTTTCCCCAAATTCCATTAACTGGTTAGCAACAACCCTCAGCAGTTCAGGGTTTTCAAGTTTCATTTCCGTAACGTTTGACAGCACTTGTAATGCCAGTTGCTTATTATTTTTTTGAAATAGATAACGGGCTACATCCACATAAAATGAAGGTTGATTGGTATAGTCTTTTTTAAGTGAAAGGTATTTTTCATAATATTTTGCTGCTGTTGTTTTATCCAGTTCTTTTAAATAAACGGCATCAGCCTTCCATTCACTTACCTGGATACCCGGTGATAATACAGCAGGCATGGGCTCTTCGGCTTTTATTTCTTCATCACTTACAACCACAGGCGGTGTAAATCTTATCTGATTGACCTCAGGTGGTGGCGGAGGAGAAGAAGTGCCCAGATTATTATTAGTAGTTACAGTATATGCTTGCGTTGCATCCTGCTGAACTTTATTTTGATCTGAAGTAGCTGCATAGTTATAAGTTTGCGAAGCATTTGCTGAATTAAGGAGAGGAATAGCAGAAGTAAAAGTTGTAATGCCCTGAACATTTGTCTGGTATGTTAAACTATCTGCCGTATAAATTATTGACTGAGTATTTATTTGAGTAAGCTTTTTGTAATACCAATCCTTCATCTCATTCATTGCAGTTACCGCCTCATCAAAGGCACTGGCTTTTTCGTCAGTTTTTATTTTCAGTTTTTCTTTTAATAGGGTGTAATATTCTTTTTGTAATTCGGCAGGTGGTACAATCTCATGTTCCAGGTAATCCTCTACCCTGTCTAAAACCAGCAAGGAAGTATTTTGGGTAACTATTGAAAACTGTTTGCCAAGCTTTGTAATATCAGCTTTACTTTTTTCATATTCCAGCTCAAGCCAGGCTATTTTTGTATTTGCCCAAATGCGTTTTATATTATCGGTTACAAAAGCATCTTCCTTAATTACAATTGTTTTACTGCTGGTTATTTTGTTGCCGTATCCAAAATTAAGTATTACAGAAGCGGGGCCTTTTTTTAATATCCCTGCAAAAGAAAAACCATTTTGCAGTTGTGTATTTACCTGGCTGAAGAACTCAGTTATTTCTTCATTGTTGTATGTTGCTTTAATAAATTGCAATGGTTCTTTGGCCATTTCATTTAACGCGTTTTCAGCCGTTGTTTCAGTAAGATTTATAAACCTGCCATGTGTTTGCAGTGCAATAAATTTCAGGTAAGCATTATCACCAACAGCAGAAGAGCTGACTGCAGTAACAGGAACAGCAGAAAGCAGTATTTCTTTTCTTCCAAAAGTAGACAGGCCATCTGAAAACAACAGTATTTCATCACCCGCAATTTTTGTAAGGTCAATACAGCCTAACTGTGTACCGCCATCAAAACTAAAAGATGCAAGCTTGTTTAGCAGTTCGGTTGTATTGCCGTTTTTAATTACAAAGTGCTCTGTTGGCAAGGCTGTAATGTTAAAAGGAACCAGGCTAACCGCTACATCATTCAAACCTTTAATGTACATCGCCATAAGTTCCATTTCCTTTTTTATATTTCGCTTTTCGGCCGATGCTGATACATCCCATAAAACTGTTATGGTTGATGGATTTCTTTTATCCCGGTAATCAGCTCCGGCGGGAATATGTGCATAGAAATATGTTTGTCCTTCAAATTTTTCAGTATATAACTGGCCTTCTTTATTTTCAGCCACTAAAATTTCAACATTGTTATTAGCTGTAAAATCAATGGCATTAAACTGGGCGCTCCATATTTCATTATTCTTACTAAATTCAAAACCAGTCAATGTATTATTTTGTAAAAAAGGTTTGTCCGCTGCTTTAACTACGGTAGCAGTAATTTTAAATTCTTTTATAACTTGTTCCGAAGCAAGTGGTAACCTGTATAACAATCCTCCTTCTTCCGAAACCAATGTTTGCTCAATACCAATCAGCACATGCTTATAACCTTTGGCAGGAATAGGATATATCCTTGTACGAAAATTATTTCCGTTTGTTTTTTCCACAAGCCCGGGATCTACTTTCCGGCGCACGGTATTTTCATAAGCAACCCTTGCTTTCGCTTTTTCTACCACCACCCCTTCTCGCAATACACCATTAATATCAAGCGCATAGCGATATATATTTTGCCCGTCGGCCAGGGGAAAATCAAATTCACCTTCCAGAACTTCATCAGTATCGTTGTAATAAGTGATGTCGAAAATAGTTGTTGCAATATTGCCCGTTACTTTTATTTCAATATTTAATTTTGAAATTTGTAATGCGATAGTGCCTGTATCTGCCAATACCTTTAAAACGGGTATGGCGCTTACTATGGGCAATTGTGCCGAAGCT
>JANNYY010000120.1:0-2268 GCA_031410355.1 Chitinophagaceae bacterium
AACAATTTGCTTTTGATCAGGGCTAAACTGTACATCAAATACGGACTGGGTATGGCCCACAAAAGTCTGCAGGTTTTTGCCGGTAGCGGTGCTCCAGGTTTTTGCCGTTTTATCCCAGGAAGAAGAAACGATCATTTCATCATTATCTGAAAAATTAATTGCATGCACTTTATCGCTATGGCCCTTTAAAACCTGCAGGGGCTTTTCATTATTAAAATCCCACAAATAAATATTTCCCCAAACTGCTACTGCAAACCATTTGCCATTATGGCTAAACCGAATATCATTTACCATACCACCGCCTGTATTATACATATACAGCGGCTGCAGGGTTTTCATATCCCATAAAACAACATTGCCTTCCTGGTCGCCCGAGACCAATTTTTTTCCATCCGGGCTCAGTTTCATACAACTTAAAGCGCCGGTATGTTTTTCCAGGGTTTTAAATAAGAGCCCGCTTTCTACATCCCAAACTTTTAATGAATGATCAAGGCTGGCAGAAATAACATAACGATCATCGCTGCTGATAACAACACTGCCCGCACTGGCATGAGAAAATGTCTGGTATAATCTTCCGGTTGAAACCTCCCAGAATTTGATGACACCATCAAGATCAACTGATGCCATGTATTTTTCATCAAGGCTCACCGTAATGTCTTCCAGTTTATTGGTATGCGAAACAGGTAAAATGAGTTTTGCCTGCTGGCACCAAAGCAGTAATGGTGATAGTAGAAATGATAAAAAAAATAATTTCCGCATCAAAAAAAAATTAAAATTGTTTTACAGCAACAGCAGCTTTTCTGTAATACCTGCTTCAAGCTCCTTCAATTTACAACAACAAGGTTAGAAAATAAAATGAACCCCCTTTTTATAACAAAATAGTATTTATAAAGAAATCCCCTGGCGAAAAAGGATTAGCCAGGGGAGATTAAAAAAAGCCGGTCAAGTTTTTGAACAGGTCCGGCTATATGGAAGTTTTAGCAATAGTAGTAATACTTGTAGTAGTAGCAATAACCGCTTCCATCACAATAGTAATACCAGTAATAGCAAAGGTCAGCGCCACGGGAAGCATCAGGTGCTTTATAACCTTTCTGAAATCCTTTAATGGCAGCATTTATTGATACTGCATCAGCCGCTGATAAAGTTTTGCCGGCGGAATAAGACACTTTATTAATGGTGGCTGCATGGGTAGCAGCGCCCCGGGTTTTTTTAAGGTCAGTCTTGGCTACCATGCTTAAAAAGCCTACGTCAGCATCTGTAAGCTTTGTGCCGGCTTTCATGGCAGACACATTTTTTTCTGCCTGGCCAAACATTACTGAAGCTACCAGCAGGAATGAGGCAGTAAACAAAATTTTGATTTTTTTCATTGGTTTTTTATTTTTTTGAGTGATTAAATAAATTGAAAGTTTAAATATATTGTATTTAAAATCAAAAAAGTTTTTAAATAAATAACTTATGTAAAGATATCGGGATAACAGCATCTGCCTATACCCAATATTGGGTATTTCATTTATTGGTACCAGCCCAGTCTGCTGCTTTAGCAACTACTGCTTCTGCCAGTTCTTTCAGGTTACTTTTTGGCCCTTTTTCTTCAAATCGGTATTTTGTTTCATTATTTTTTTTGATGCTGACCCGGATGCTGACCTCATTATTCTTTACATCATACCTGCCGCTAAGCGTAAATGCATCGGGTGCATTGGTAGCCGTGATGTACACAATTTTACTTTCTGTTCCTCTTGCAGCTATATCATTTAATTGCAGGTTGATGAGTTTGCTTAGTTCCAGGTTATCGCCATCTGCGCTTTCGTCACTGTTTTGAAAATTACTTGCTGTAAACAATGGCTTCTCTGTTGGCAAAACAATCTTCGCCATCACCTCCTCATCAACAATGCCGATGTTAAAATTAGTATTGCTAACGATCTGTGGGTCCTGCCTTGCCCCACTTTCTTTTGATATTTCACTTACTGTTTCTTTAGCCGCATCAAACCAGCGGCTTACGTCGAGGTATTTACCGTTGCTCAAAATATCAGGCTGTTGTTTAATGGCTTTTAATAAAGAGTAAGTGAGTAAGCCCTGGGAGTATCTGCCCATTTCATAAGCGCTTTGGTTGCTGGCAGAAGCTGAGAGAATAAACAAACCCGATTTTTCATTCAGTTTATCAATGGCTTTTATTTGCTGTGCCTTATCATCACTGCGGCCGGCAATATAATTTTGGTCACCAGTACCCATTTTTACAAAATCCTTAATGGCCTGGCCGCTGTTGCAGGC